>JBBRIM010000200.1:0-5053 GCA_038221095.1 Candidatus Limnocylindrales bacterium | reverse complement strand
CTCTGGATGTCGATGGCCCGCAGGCCCGTGTCGACGGCCCGGTACATGTACGGGAAGGACAGCACGACGTACGCCGCGACGAGCAGGGCATTGCTGCCGGTGTCCGTGCTGGTCAGGCTCAGCGGTGGCCTGCTGTACGTGTGGATCAGGCCGAAGACCAGGATGACCGGCGGGATCACGAACGGCAGCAGGGTGACGAACTCGATGATCGGGCGCAGCCGGGGGTATTTGAGCCGGACCCAGAACGCCGTGGGAACGATGATCACCACGCTCACCACGATCGTCAGGATCCCGGCGACGAACGAGTAGCCCAGGGTCTCGAGGAAGCGCTGGTCGCCGAGGATCGCGGTGTAAGCCGAGAACGCCGGTTTGGACTTCAACGAGAAATCGAGCGTTCCGTACAGCGGGATGAAGAAGTACAGGACGCCGATGATGAAGACAAGCCACCAGCCGATGCGGGCCGCGTACTTCACCTGCGCCAGCGCTCCGATCGACGCTGCAGCAGCAGGTAGGCCACGATCGAGACGGCCATGATCACGACCATGCCCATGGCCAGCGCGTAGCCCACGTTCGGGTCGTACAGGACGTCGCCGCGCATCTGGCGCGAAATGGCGATCGTCACAATGTCGATGAACCCGCCGGTCAGCGCGTAGGCCGTGGCCTGGGCCCCGAACGCGTTCCCGAAGAGCAGGATCATCGTGCCCAGGATGGAAGGCATCAGGATCGGCAGGGCCACGTGGCGCCAGTACTGGAACGAGCTGGCGCCCATGTTCTCGGCGGCCTCCCGCCAGTCCTTCTTCAGCCCGTCGATGGCCGGAGCGATGATCAGGACCATGAGTGGGAACTGGAAGTAGAGGTAGACAACCTCGAGCCCGAGCTTCGTGAGGAGGTCGAAGCCCGCGGCGTAGATGTCCACCCTCAATACGTCCCGCAGGAAGACCGTGAACAAGCCACCCTGGAAAAGGGTGTAGATGAAGGCCAGGGCCAGGGGCACGCCGGCGAAGTTCGAGGCGACGCCCGAGAAGGTCATCAGGCCCGAACGCAGGAAGCCAGGCAGCCCACCGGCGATCACCGAGTAGGCCAGCAGGAACCCGAACGCGCCGCCGGCGAGCGCGGTCACGAGGCTGATCTCGATGCTGTTGGAATACGTTTGGAGGATCGACGGGGTGAACAGCGTGCCGAAGTTGGCGAGGGTGAACGCACCTGTCCTGGTCTGGAAGCTGCCCACGACCAGGTAGAAGGTCGGCCCGATCAGGAACATCAGGGCAAAGAGCAGGAATGGGGCAATCCCCAGCCAGCCCCAGCTGAAACGACGACGCACCGGGCGCGCCAGAGGCGTGCCCGGTGCGCTGAGCGGGAGGGCGGTGTTGGTCACCGCGCGGCCGCCGTACTCCTGCGAATGGCTACTTGATCGGGGCTCCGCCGACCGCGGCCTGCCAGCCCTTCGTGATCACGTCGGAGGCCTTCGTGATCTGGTCAAGGGTCGGCAGGACGGCTCCCTTGGTATCCGGGAGCTTGGCCTGGGCAGCCGGATCAACGGTGCCCTTGGCAACCATGTCGTCGTAGCGGATCGGGTTGCAATACCCCTTCAGCCAGATGTTCTGGCCGGCGTCGGAGTAGAGGTACTCCATCCACAGCTTGGCAGCGTTGGGATGGGGCGCATAGGCACTGATGGCCTGGACGTACATGCCACCGAAGCGGCCCGAGGTCGGGACGACGACGGTGATTGGCGGGTTGCCGGCCAGGGAGTCCTTGTCGCCCAGCGCGTTGTAGGTCCAGGCGATCCGGATGGGGGTCAAGTTGACCATCGTGCCGGTCTTGGCGATCACGTGAACCAGGTTGCCGGCATCGTTCAGCTTCTTGAAGAAGTCGAGGCCCGGCTGGGCGTTGTCGAGCGAGCCACCGGTGGCGATGCCGGCTGCCCAGACGGCCGAGATGGCCTGGTTGGACACGAGCGGGTCGCCGGCCAGCGCGACCTGGCCCTTGTACTCCGGCTTGAGCAGGTCGGCCCAGTCGGCCGGCACGTTCTTGATGATCGCGGTGTTGACCTCGAAGGAGAGGACACCGTAGTAGTCGCCATACCAGAAGCCGTCCGGGTCCTTGGCCGTGGCCGGGATCGAATCCCAGGTGCTGACCTTGTACGGCTGGATCTGGGCCGCGGCCTTCGCCTGCGGGCCGAACTTCAGGCCGACGTCGATGACGTCAGGCGCCTGTGGCCCGGGGTTGGCCTTGTTGGCCTCGATCGCGGCGATCTCGTCACCGGACCCGCCGTCGGGGTTGATCGAGTTGATCTTGATCCCGTACTTGGCGGTGAAGCCGTCGATCAGGTCGCCGTAGTCGCACCAGTTGCGGGGCAGGGCGATGACGCTGAGGTTGCCCTCGGCCTTGGCCGCTGTGACCAGGCTGGCCATCGCATCCGCGCTGGCGGGCGCGCTCGAGGCCGCAGTCGAGGGTGCAGTCGACGGGGCTGCGACGGACGGAGCGGCGGACGGGACTGCCGTCGCGCCAGCCGAGCAGGCGGCAAAGACGAGAGCGGCAACCGCCCCCAGGCTCGCCAGTCGGAATGTTGAACGCTCAGTGCGCAATTCGGTTCTCCACTTGCTTCAATCGTGCGGACCGGGCAACAGATCGCCCTTGCGTCCTGCGGTCTGGCACCTCCTCCGGTGGTATCCACAGGCTTGTGCGGCGCGAGGGTGATGGTCCACTGCGGACGGCGGGCGCCGTCTCGTCGTCCTGCATTTGACTCCGGCGTTAACACAACGTCAAGGCCGAATCGGTTAACGACCCGTTACGCAGCGTGGTTGGGCCCGCGGCCGGGGTGGGTTGGACCGGCGTTGACGCTGGCGGGAAGGTGGGGCTACAGTAATCCCGACAGATTAAGTCGGAATTCGAGGAGCCAGCCCTGACCAGCAGGAACCAGTTCCATGGCAGCGGTGCCGTGTCCTTCAGCACGAAGGGCGAGTACGGCGTGCGCCTGATGGTCCAGCTCGGGCGCCGCTTCGGGCAGGGGCCCTCGAGCCTGGCCGAGATCGCGATCGAGGAGGACCTGCCCCGGCCATACCTTGAGCAGCTCGTGATGAGTCTGCGCGACGCCGGCCTAGTGATCAGCACCCGCGGCTCGCACGGCGGCTACGAGCTCGCACGCGCGCCCGAGGAGATTCCGATGATCGCGGTCCTGCGGGCGCTCGAAGGCCCGATCGCGCCGATGATCTGCGCGACCGACGATTCAGAGCTGGCCCACGAACCAACCTGCGACCGAACGGCCCGCTGCACCGTGAACTTCCTGTGGATCCGGATCCGCGATGCGATCAGCTCCACCCTCGACGGGATGAGCCTGGCCGACCTCGTCCCGGAACGGGTCGATCTGGCGGCCACTCGGCCGATCGCCATCGAGGCCCGGCCGGCCCCGCCGGTTCGGTCGGCCCGGACGCCCGATCCCGCGCTTGCCTGACCAGACCACTCAGCCACTGAACTTCGAGGAGCCTCCACACCCGTGACCACCGACGACCAGCTGACGATCCGAGGCCTGCGCGTGGCGCCGATCGGCGCCCCCGAGCACGAGATCCTCAAGGGCATCGACCTGACCGTGGGGCCCGGCGAGGTCCACGCGATCATGGGCCCAAACGGCTCGGGCAAGACCACCCTGGCTTATGCCCTGATGGGCCACCCGGCCTATGTCATTACCGGCGGGGAGGTGACCTGGAAGGGCCACAACCTGCTCAAGCTGTCGGCCGACAAGCGGGCCCGCCTGGGCATGTTCCTGGCCTTCCAGTACCCGACCGCAATCCCCGGCCTGTCGGTGGCCAGCTTCATTCGCTCGGCGCTCAATGCCAAGCGTGGCGGCCTGGTCCCGGATCCGTCGATCGACCCGACCGACGCCATCCGTGGCGGGATCTCGATGGGCGACTTCCGGCGCAAGATGCGCGAGAAGATGGCCCTCCTCAAGGTCGACGAAGGGTTCGCCAGCCGGTATGTCAACGAGGGCTTTTCGGGCGGCGAGAAGAAGCGCCTTGAGATGCTCCAGATGGCCGTCCTCGAACCCGAGATGGCAATCCTCGACGAGACCGACTCGGGACTCGACATCGATGCCCTCCGGATCGTCGCCGAGGGCGTCAACGCGATGCTCAACCCGGCCATGGGCGTCCTGCTGATCACCCACTACCAGCGCCTGCTCAACTACATCAAGCCCGACGTGGTCCACGTCCTGGCCCTCGGCCGGATCGTCAAGACCGGCGGTCGCGATCTCGCCCTGCGCCTCGAGGACGAGGGCTATGGCCCGATCCTGCGCGAGGAGGGCCTGGAGATCGACGTACCCGACGAGGCGCTCCTGGTCGCCGAGCCGGTGGAGGCTGCCCGCTAGGCGGGCGCCGGCCGCGATGACCGTGACCACCAACCGGCTGGACGCGCCGGGCGCGCTCGATCCGCGGGCCCGGCGGGCCGATTTCCCGATCCTGAGCCGGGTGATCAACGGGCATCCGCTGGTCTACCTCGACTCGGCCTCGACCAGCCAGAAGCCGGCCGTGGTGATCGACGCCCTCGATCGGTACTACCGCGAGTACAACGCCAACGTCCATCGCGGGATCTACACGATCGGCGAGGAGGCGACCGCCGCCTACGAGGCGGCCCGGGCCCAGGTGGCCCGCTTCATCAACGCTCCAGATAGTCACGAGATCGTCTTCACCCGCAATGCGACCGAGGCGATCAACCTGGTCTCCTATTCGTGGGGACGGCGCAACATCGGCCCAAGCGACACGATCGTCCTGACCGAGATGGAGCACCATGCCAATCTCGTGCCCTGGCAGCTGCTCGTCCAGGAGAGGGATGGGGACCTCGAGTTCATCCCGATCACCGACGAGGGGATCCTCCGCCTCGACGTCCTCGAGGTCCTCCTGCGGCTCAAGCCGAAACTCGTCGCGTTCACCCACGTCAGCAATACCCTGGGCACGATCAACCCGGTCCGCCAGATTGTCGAGATGGCCCACGCCGCCGGCGCGCTGGTCCTCGTCGACGGGGCCCAGGCGGTGCCCCACGTGCCGGTCGACGTCCAGGCGCT
>JBBRIM010000199.1:0-5057 GCA_038221095.1 Candidatus Limnocylindrales bacterium | reverse complement strand
TGGCAGCTGTCGGCGGCGGCGCGTGATGTCTGACCGAACGTGTTCTGTCTGGACGACCCGGGCGCCCGGCTGGAATACTCTGGCCAGGCACAGTCAGGAGCTTTCGCCACGACAACTCCAGAACCGCCGAGAATGATTCGCCCGGACCGTCCAGCCGCGAGTGGACCGCTCCTCAGGCTTGTCCAACCTGCGCCGGAGCGAGCACTGTTGGTCGCTCCCGAGCCGAGTGCCCGGGAGGTGCTCCAGGCGGTTGGCGTCGCCCTGTACACGACGGACACTGAGGGTCGAATCACCTTCTACAATGAGGCGGCCGCCGAGCTCTGGGGCCGGCGGCCGGAACTCGGCGAGCTGTGGTGCGGCTCCCTCCGACTGTACTGGCCGGATGGGCGGCCGATGCACCACGACGAGTGTCCCATGGCGCAGACCCTTCGAGAAGGACGCCCGGTCCGCGGCTCGGCCATTGCCGAACGGCCGAACGGCGATCGCGTGGCGTTCAGCGCCTTTCCGTCTCCGCTCCGGGATGACCAGGGGACCCTGGTTGGGGCGATGAACGTGCTCGTGGATATCACCGCGCACCTCGCAGCCGAGCAGACGATTCGGGCCAGTGCCGAGGCCCTGCGCCAGTCGAACGCGATCAAGGACGAGTTTCTGGGGTTGGTGTCACACGAGCTTCGAACACCGGTGACCACGATCTTGGGCAATGCCCAACTCCTGCGCACACGCGGCGATCGGCTTGGCCTGGAGGATCGTCAGGGCATGCTCTCGGACATGGCCGAGGAGTCGGAGCGGCTGCTCGCCATCATCGAGAACCTGCTGCACCTCACCAAGGTGGACGGTGGCGCGGCCCTCGATCTCGAACCGCAGGTGCTGACCCATATCATCCGAGCGGCGGTCGGTGCCTTCGCCGAGCGGCGCGAGCGTGACGTCTCGTTCCAGTGCGTCCCAACCCATCACCTGGTTGTGGATGCTGATCGGACCTACCTTGAGCTGCTGATTGGCAACCTGCTCAGCAACGCCGACAAGTACAGCCCGCGTGCCGAGCCAATTGAGGTGACCTTGAGAGTTGCCGACAGCGAAGCGCTCGTCGCCGTCCTTGACCGGGGCATCGGGTTGCCCGACGGCGAGGTCGACCAGCTTTTCACGCCCTTCTATCGATCGGCGGCTGCCCGCCAGCAGGCTAGCGGGATGGGCATTGGCCTGGCTGTCTGCAGGCGGCTGGCCGAAATACAGGGCGGCCGCGTGTGGGCCAGGGCCCGACCGGAGGGCGGTTCCGAAGTGGGCTTCGCGCTTCCGCTCGCCCCGGACCCGGATACCTGACCGGGCGTGCATCGCGGCCGACTGTGCCAAGAGGAAGTTCACCCGACCCAGGAGGATCGCATGCAAGCATCTGCCCACGCCATTGCCGGCGACATCTCCTCGGCAGTTGAGTCCGCACTCGATGTCGGGCGTCGACGGCTCGCCGGAATCGATCTCGACGCCCTTCGGCAGGCCGCGACTGCGGCTGCCCGAGCCACCCTGCTTCCGGCAGCCCTTGCCCCGCCGGCTCGACGTCGACGGCGCTGGCCAATAGCCGGAGCACTGATCGTCCTGGCTGTCGCGGTTCTGGGCCTCCTGTATATGAGCCGCATGGTCCGGGGCCGCGCGGAGCAAGAGGACGACCTTCCCGAAGCCGACGGGACCCTTACCCCCCACGACCTGCGGCCCGATCCCCGGCGCCCCGATTCGGGGACCGAACGAGATGCCAGCGATGTCGTGACCGGCCCGGTCGGCAGCCCCAGCTTGCGCGATCCGTCCTCCGCTCCCAATGGGGGTGCCGACCTTGAGCAGCTTCCCGGCGTAGAGCTCAATCCGCGATGAAACGCGAGCGGCCCCAGGTAGTGATAGTCCAGCGATCGAATGACCACGGCTGTGTCATCACGCTCCTCCTGCTGATCATCGCCTGGCCACTGGCCATCCTGTACTGGATCGTGCGCCTGTTCGCCTGGGCGCTCCGGTCCGTCCTGGACGTGCTCACCCTCGGGATGTTCAGGCGCCGGCGCTGATCCCGCAGGAACATCGCCGGTCAGCAGGTCCCGCCCGTGCGGCGGGCGCCGGGGACGAAGGGTCACGCCTGGGGCTTCGGGACCAGGACGGTCAGCGCCGAGGCCGCGATCGATGCCTTGACCGGCGTCGTGCCGATGACGCTGCCGTCGATTTCCACGTTTCGCCGGCCACGGGTGTGGATGGAAACCTTGCGGGCCTGGGCCCGGAAGACGCGCCCGCCGTCGCTCTCACCCATCTCGGCATGTCGAAGGGCTTCCCAGCCGGCAAGGAGTGCCGGGAGTGGCCCCGATGCCCGGATCACGAACACGTCGAGGAGCCCGTCGTCGGCGCTGACCCCGGGTGGTTCCAGGCCGGGCCCCACCCGACCCAGGTTGGCGATCAAAACCTGGGACGCGGGTCGCATAGAGGCCACTCCGTCCAGCTTCAGGCGATGCTCGGCGTTGCGGATGTTGCCGCTCTCCAGGACCGCGCTGGCGACATAGGCCAGCTTGCCCCATCGGCCCTTCTGTTCGCTGCTCGTGCGGCCCATGACGTCGGCATCGAAGCCAATCCCGCAGGCAACCGTGAACACCCGGCGCTTGCCATCGATCTGGATCCGGCCGACATCGATGCGCCGGCAGTCACCGGTCATGACGGTTGCCACGGCCTCGGCCGGCGGGTGCGGAATGTCGAGATTGGTGGCCAGAAGATTGCCGGTCCCGGTGGGAACGATGGCCAACGGCACCTCGGTCCCGGCAAGCGAGTTGGCGACCTGGAGGACCGTCCCATCGCCGCCCACGGCCACGACCACGTCGACCCCGTCGCGAACGGCCTGGCTGGCGCGCCGCCGGACCTCCTTCTTGCGGGTGACCACGATGTGCTCGACCTCAACTCCGGCCTTCTTCAGGAGCGAGGCAACCTCGCTGACGACGCTGCCCACATCGTGCCCCGGTCGTTGCCGGCCGATGACTAGCGCTCGTTTCATGCCCTGCCCGCTGGAGCCGTCTCCCGGGCCGGTCATGCCGCCACTCCAGGACGGGCGGCCCGCCGCCGAGCAATGACCTGGGTGCCCCAGCCGAAGAGGCCGAGACAGCCCAGCCCGCCGAGGACACCGGCAAGGACATCGCTCGGGTAGTGGGCATTCACCGCGACTCGGGCCACTGCCACGAGGACCACCACCAGCACGGACACCACTGGAACGGCGACACGCACGGCCCGGGGCAGTCTGGACCGCCATAGGAGGATGGAGATCATGCCGAAGATCGTCAGCGCTTCGAGGACGTGGCCCGACGGATAGCTGTAGACGACCCCCGGGATCGACGTGTCGAAACCCGGCGGCCGGGGCCGTGCGACCAGCTCCTTGACCGCTTCGCTGCCGGCCGTGACGGCGGCCAGGATGAGCACGACTAGGCCCGCCTCACGTGTCTGGCGGCGCACCAGGAGCGTCAGGACCAGTCCGATTCCGACGGCGATCAGCGGCAGATTTGCCGCGTCAGAAAGCCCTTGCCAGAGGGCTCGATACTGGCTGACTCCGTGGGCCGCATCCAGCAGCGGCTGGTCGAACCCGCCGGTCAGCCGGCTCGCCACGATCCAGGTCAGGAGCACGAAGATCCCCAGGCCGCCGGCGGCCAACGCGACCCAGCCCAGCGAGCTCGCCGGCCCGACCGGGTTGGCAGATCGCCGAGCGTCGACTGGGCGGTCGGCCCCGATCCCGTCGCGGATGTCAAAAGCCGTCATTTGCTCGTCCTCTGGCGGGTTTGGTGGAGGACGATATGGGCCCCGGCTGGACGACATCACGTCAGACATTTCCCGGGCTATTGCAATTTTGATACAACCCGCACCCGTCTTTAACCCGGTCGCGACGAGCCGGCGCTAGGATCAGGGCGTTGATCTCCCTCAGGAGTTTGGCGTGACCCGGATCCTCGTATACACGGGCAAGGGCGGCGTCGGCAAGACGAGCATCGCCGCGGCCACCGCGCTCCTGAGCGCCTAGCCTGTGGGCCCAGGAGCCCGACGTGTATTTCAACATCGGGCGCTACTGGGGCACGATCCAGACGTACATGACCCAGCTGTTCAGCTGGCGTGGCCTGGACTCGGTGATGGCTGAGGAGATGACCGTCCTACCTGGCATGGACGAGCTCGGCAACCTGCTGTGGATAGCCGATCACGTTGAATCCGGGCGGTACGACGTGATCGTCGTCGATGCGGCGCCGACCGGGGAAACACTGCGCCTGCTGTCGCTGCACGAGGCCAGCCGCTGGTGGGTCGACCGGATCGCCCCGATCGGTCGTCGGGTCAGCCGCCTGGGCCGGCCGGTGATCGAGCGCATGATCGGGGTCCTGGTTCCCGTGACGAGGTCTTTGCCGCGGCCGAGCGATTGCTCGACCGGCTCCATCGGCTGCTGGCCGATCCGGAGCAGTCATCCATCCGGCTGGTCCTGGCATTGGAGCAGTTGGCGATCGCCGAAGCCCGGCGCTCGTTCACCTACTTCCACCTGTTCGGCTACCCCAGTGATCTGGTCATCTGCAATCGGGTCATGCCCGCGGGTGTCGACGGCTACTTTGCCGGCCTGCGCCTGACCCAACAGCGCTACCTGCCCGATGTCGAGGCCGATTTCGCACCCGTGCCTGTCCGGACCGTGCCGTTCCTTGACCGGGAAGTGGTCGGTCTGGATGGATTACGCGAGATTGGCCGGGTCCTGTTCGGGGCCAATGATCCGGCGTCATTCTTCTATCGCGGGCGCCCATACCGGATCGTGACGGGCAAGGGCGTCCATATTCTCGAGGTGGCCCTACCATTCACCCGTCGGGCCGAGGTTGCTCTGTCCCGCGATGGCGACGACCTCGTGATCTAGGTGGGCGCCTGGCGACGAACACTGGTGTTGCCGCGGGCCCTCGTGGCGCTGCCCACGCGAGGGGCGCGAATGGAGGCAGGCGTCCTGCGGATTGAGTTTTCGGCCAAGGACAAGTCCAGCAATGAGGAGTCCAGCGATGTCTGACGAGCGACCGTCCCCAAACCGGCGTACCCGCAGCGCG
>JBBRIM010000198.1:0-5065 GCA_038221095.1 Candidatus Limnocylindrales bacterium | reverse complement strand
CTGCTGTCTGGGCGCGGGTCCAGCTCGCCCGCAACCTGCATCGACCGCGGACGCTCGAGCTGCTCGGCCTGATCGCCGACGACTTCGTCGAGCTGCACGGCGATCGCTACTTCGGCGACGACCCGGCGATCGTGGCCGGCCTCGCCCGGATCGACGGCCGGCGGGTCGTGGTCGTCGGCCAGCAGAAGGGCGCCGAGACCGACGAGAACATCCGGCGCAACTTTGGGATGCCCCACCCGGAGGGCTACCGCAAGGCGATGCGGGTGATGGAGCTGGGCGAACGCCTCGGCCTGCCGATCGTGACCTTCGTCGACGTCCCCGGCGCCCACCCCGGGGCCGATTCCGAGGAGCGTGGGATCGCCGAGTCGATTGCCCGCTCGATCGCCCTGATGACCCGCCTGCGGACTCCGATCGTGACCGTGATCACCGGCGAGGGCGGCTCGGGCGGTGCCCTGGCGATCGCCGTCGGCGATGTTGTCCTCGCCCTCGAGAACGCCGTCTACTCGGTGATCAGCCCGGAAGGCTGTGCCTCGATCCTGTGGCGCACCCCGGACCAGGCGCCGGCCGCCGCCCTGGCGATGCGGATGACCGCCGCCGACCAGCTCGAGCTGGGCGTCGTGGACGAGGTGATCCTGGAACCACGCGAGGGCGCCCACACCGACCATCCGGCGACCGCCGCCACGGTCAAGGCTGCGCTCGTCCGTCACCTGGCCGCCCTCGAGCGGCGGCCGCTCGATGAGCTGATCGAGGCGCGCTATCAGCGCTATCGTGCGTTGGGCGCGTACACCACCCTCGACGTCGAGCCAGTGGTGATTCCTGAGCGGCCCGGCTTCACCGACCGCCTTCGCAACCTGCTCGGCGGCTCCGGCCGGGCAACGAGCGGGACGAATCCGAATCCAGCGCGTACACCCGACGAGCCGCCGGCTCGCGAGGAGGTCTGATCCGTGCCCAACCGCGATGAGGCCGCCCGGCTCGCCGCCCACGCCAGGATCGGCGTGCTGGCCGACGAGTTGCTGCCTGCCCTGATTGCCAAGCTCGGCGCGACCGGGCTGGGCGAGCTGGAGGTCCGCGAGGGCAACTGGAAGGTCCGCCTGCGCCGGCCGGCCGACGGCGTCGCCGCCGGCCCGAAGGTGGCGACCGGGCGCGGCTCGAAGGCCGCCGGCAGCCACGCCGAGCACGCCCATCCCGTCGTCACCCCCGGGCCCGCTCACGATCAGTACCGTTCGGCGGCCACCTCGCCGGCCGTCGGGATCTACCATCCCCGGCCCGAGATCAGCTCCGGCTCGCGCGTCCGGGCCGGCGACCGGATCGGCACCGTGGACGTCCTGGGTATTCCCCAGGAGGTCGTCGCCCCGGTCAACGGGGTCGTTGGGGCCGGCCTGGTCGAGAGCGGCGACGTCGTCGAGTACGGCCAGCCGCTCGTCTGGATCGAGCTGATCTCCGCGCCGGCCGAACGGACAGGGCGGGACGCCTGATGTTCAGCAAGATCCTGATCGCCAACCGGGGCGAGATCGCCGTCCGGATCGTGCGGGCCTGCCGGACCCTCGGGATCGAGGCCGTCGTGGCCTACAGCGAAGCCGACCGGGACAGCCTGGCCGTCCAGCAGGCCGACGAGGCGATCTGCATCGGTCCAGCCGACGCCAAGCGGAGCTATCTCCTGGCGCCGGCCGTGATCAGCGCCGCGATCGTGACCGGCTGTGATGCGATCCACCCGGGCTACGGATTCCTGTCCGAGGATGAGAACTTCGCCGAGGTGGTCCGGGCCCACGGCCTGACCTTCATCGGCCCGCCGCCCCAGGTCCTCGAGCGGTTCGCCAGCAAGGAGGCGACCCGTCGGCTGCTGGGTTCGCAGGGCCTGGCCACGATCCCCGGCTCGAACGGGATGCTGCGCGACGATCTGCATGGTCTCGAGGAGGCCGAGCGAATCGGCTATCCGGTCCTGATCAAGCCGTCGGCCGGCGGCGGCGGCAAGGGCATGCGCATGGTGCGCACCCCGCGCGAGCTCGAGGCGGCCCTGAAGATCTGCCGATCGGAGGCCCGGGCCGCGTTCGGCGACGACTCGCTCTACCTCGAGAAATGGCTCGAGGACAACCGCCACGTGGAAGTCCAGGTTGCGGTCGACCGCTTCGGGCATGGTGTCCACCTGGGCGAACGCGACTGCTCGGTCCAGCGGCGTCACCAGAAGTTCCTCGAGGAGGCCCCCACGCCGGCCCTCGGCGAGGCCGCTCGGAACGATCTCGCCGAACGCGCGCTCCGGGCGGTCGTGGCCGCCGGCTACGAGAACGTGGGCACCCTGGAGTTCCTGGTCGACACGGCCGGCAATGCCAATTTCATCGAGATCAACTGCCGGATCCAGGTTGAGCACCCGATCACCGAGATGCTGACCGGGATCGACCTCGTGGTGACCCAGATCCGGATCGCGGCGGGGGAGCCGCTGGGCTTCAGCCAGGCCGACATCAGCCTGCGTGGACACGCCCTCGAGTTCCGGATCAACGCCGAGGACGCGGACCACGACTTCCGCCCGAGCTGTGGCGTGGTCGAGCGCTACCTGGCGCCCGGTGGCCCTGGCGTCCGGGTGGACAGCCACCTGTTCAGTGGCTACGAAGTGCCCCATTTCTACGACTCGCTGCTGGGCAAGCTGATCGTGTGGGGACCGGATCGGCCGACCGCGATCGCCCGCTCGCTGGTCGCCCTCGACGAGCTCGTGATCGAAGGGCTCGTCACGAACATCGCGATCCACCAGGCCCTCCTTCGCAACGAGACGTTCCTGGCCGGCGAGATGACCACGAACCTCGTGGACCGAGTCGGCGCGGCGGCCTTCCTGGTCGCCGGGGCACGCTGAGTCGCGTTGCAGACCTGCACTGAATCTCCCGCACGTGGCGCCGCGCGCCCGGCACACTTCCCACAGCAACGTACCTGGAGCCGCCCGTGACCAACGCCCCGCCTGCCACCGTCCTGACCACCCGCGAGATCGAGGGCCTGATCCCACATCGCTGGCCCTTCCTGCTCGTTGACCGGATCGTCGAGTACGACGAGGCGGCCAGGCGGATCGTGGGGATCAAGGCGGTGACCGCGACCGAGTGGTTCTTCCAGGGGCACTTTCCGGGCATGCCGGTCATGCCCGGGGTGATCCAGGTGGAGGCGCTGGCCCAGACGATGGCCGTCTTCGTGGCCAGGCAACCCGGTTTCGGTGACCGGATCGGACTGTTCGGCGGGATCGACGATTGCCGCTTCAAACGCGTGGTCAGCCCCGGCGACACGCTCCGCCTGGAGGTCACGATGGAGAAGCTCGGCCGGCGCTTCGGCCGCGGTCTCGCGATCGCAAGCGTGGACGGTGAGGTCGCCTGCCAGGCCACCCTGACGTTCATCATCCCGGACGCATCGGTGCTCCGCTGATGGCCCGGATCGCAGTCCTCAGCGACATCCACGGCAACCTGGTCGCCCTCGAGGCGGTCCGTGCAGCGCTCAAGAAGGAGCGGCCCGACGCCGTGATGATCTGCGGCGACCTCGTCCTGAACGGACCCGATCCGGCCGGCGTGGTCGACGCGGTCCGTGAGATGGAAGCGGACGGCGCCCTGGTCGTGGCCGGCAACACCGACATCGCCGTGGCCGACTTCGACTACTCCGCCGCCTTCCCGTCGATGATGGACGGCGTGCCCGAGTCGATCCGCTCGGCGGCCGAATGGGCCCACGATCAACTCGGCGACGCCCGGGTCGACTGGCTCCGGCGCCTCCCGGCCGAACGCCGGATGCGCGCCGGCGAGACGCTCGTGCTCGCGACCCACGCCTCGCCCGGTTCCCAGACCGAGGGTTTCGATGCCGCCCTCGACCCGAACGTGACGATCGAGCGCGCGTCACGGACCGATGCCCGGGTGATCTGCTGTGGCCACACTCACCTGCCCGAGGTCCGCGACCTGGGCTGGAAGCTGGTCGTCAACGCCGGCAGCTGTGGCTATGTCTTCGACGGCGACCCGACCGCGTCGTGGGCCGTCGTCCACGTCCACGCTGACGAGGTCTCCGGCGAGATCCGGCGGACCGAGTTCGATGCCCTGGTCGTCAGCAACGCCCTGTCAACCCGGGGCCTGCCCGGTGACGTCTATCGGGCGGCCACGATCCGCACCGGAAAGCTGGTCCGATGAGCCGCACAGAACGGCGAGTGGTTGTGACCGGGATGGGCGCCATGTCCGGCGTCGGGACCGGCGTCGAGGCGACCTGGGCGGGGCTGATTGCCGGCCGTTCCGGCGTCAAGCCGATCAATTCGTTCGAGCCGGACCGGGTCGATTCGAAGATTGCCGCCTGGGTCGGCGAGTTCGACGCCAGTGGGGTCATGGACCGGAAGGAGCTCCGCCGGGCCGACCGCTACACCCAGCTCGGGCTGATGGCCGCCCGCGAAGCGCTCGACCAGGCCGGCCTGCCCGGTCGCCTCGAGGGCGAACTCGCCGAATCGACCGGGATCATCATGGGCACCGGCCTCGGCGGGGTGAACACCCTGTGTGAGCAGATCACGATCAACGCCACCCGCGGTCCGGACCGGGTCAGCCCGTTCTTCGTGCCGATGGCGATCCCGAACGTGGGTGCCGGCCAGCTCTCGATCACGTTCGGCGCCCTCGGCCCGAACTTCGCGATCTCGTCGGCGTGCGCCACCGGTGGCCATGCGATCGGCGAATCGTGGGAGATCATCCGGCGCGGCGATGCTGAGATCATGGTTGCCGGCGGCTCCGAGGCGGGCGTCCAGGAGGCCCTCGTGGCCGGGTTCTGCGCGATGCGCGCCCTGTCCACCCGCAACAACGACCCGGCCGGTGCGTCCCGTCCATTTGACGCCGCCCGGGACGGGTTCGTGATCGGCGAGGGCTGCGGCATCCTCGTCCTCGAGGAGCTCGCGCATGCCCGGGCCCGGGGTGCGGAGCCGCTGGCCGAATTGATCGGCTACGGGGCCACCGCCGACGCCGAGCACATCACCCTGCCCGCACCCGGCGGCAGCGGCGCGGTGCGGGCCGCCAGCCGGGCGATGGCCAAGGCCGGCATCACCGCCGACGCGATCGACCACGTCAATGCCCACGCGACA
>JBBRIM010000197.1:0-5118 GCA_038221095.1 Candidatus Limnocylindrales bacterium | reverse complement strand
ACGACGCCGAACGCAAGGGTCAGGTCGGCCGCCAGAACGTCTTCGAGGGGCTCCTCGCCCGCCTCACCGAGGACGCGTCGTGAGCAACCCCTTGACACGATCACCCGCATAAGTACAACACCGAGCATCGTCACTCGGGGATCGGGCTCCTGACACCGGCGTCAGTCCATGCCGGTCGAGCCGAGGACATTCGCGCGGCCCGAGCCGTCACCCTCGCCCAGGCCTACGCGGTCCACCCCGAGCGCTTCGTTCGACGACCGCCGACACCACCCGAGCTGCCGACCGCCGTCTGGATCAACCCGCCGTCCAGGAAGGAGATCGAACCTCAGTAATCGAACGACGTTGGTGTCTCACCCGGCTTGACAGGTTCCGGTGCGCCGCTTCGCCTATGAGCGGCTGTTCGGGGTATTCGGCCGAATAATGACGTTCTCCTTAGCTGTCCCAGTCCGAAGGTGCGTCCGTTCCGGCTACCTTCGACTGCTAAGGAGACGAGCAGTCTGGAAAAAGGAGGACCGGCCCGAAGGCCGATCCTCGAAGAGTCCCCCGGCGGAGCCGCCGGCCCTGGGAGCATAGCCCGGCTGATCTTGTGGAGCTTTTGTCAAGTTGCGTGGAAACTCCCTTCCACGGTGACGTGATCAGGCCGCTCGCACCTCCTCCGCCGGTGGCCGCCTGACGAGGATCCCGTCGACGAACCGCTCGCCGCCGAGGACGAGGGCCATGAGGGTGGCCCAGCCGTTGAGGGTCCGCCAGTGCTGGCCCAGCCGGGTGACGATCTTGAACACGAGGTAGAGCGCGTTCTCCCGGACCCGGGCCCGCTTGGCCACGTTCGTGCGCAGGCGTACTCCGGCGAAGACCGACTCGATCGCGTTGCTCGTGCGCAGGTGGAGATGGTGCTCGGCCGGGAAGTCGTAGAAGGTGGTGAAGTCGTCCCAGTCTCGGTAGAGGGTCTCGGCCGCCTGGTCCTGGCCTCGCTCGTGGAGCCAGTGCGCCGTCTCGTCGCGGCGGATCGCGCAGGCCTCCCGGGTGGGGGCCGACCAGACCTCGCGGAGCCGGCGCCGCGCCTCGGGCCAGAGGCGCTTGGGGAGCCGATCGATCACATTGAGCGATCGATGGTTCCAGCACCGCTGGCGGCGGGTGGTCGGGTAGACGGTGGCCAGGGCCGCCCACAGGCCCAGACCGCCGTCACCGATCGCCAACAGCGGGGCGCCGAGACCCCGCTCGCGCAGGTCGCGCAGGACGCCTGCCCAAGACTCGCTGCTCTCGCGGTAGCCCAAGCCCATCGCGAGGAGCTCCTTGGCGCCATCCTCGCGGGCCCCGATGACGACGAGCAGGCAGGACTTCTCCGCCTCCAGCCCGGCGCCGAGGTAGATGCCGTCCGCGTAGATGTAGGCGTAGCGGCCGCTGATCGGGCGGCGCTGCCAGGCGGCGTAGTCGTCGGCCCAGGTGTCCTTGAGGCGCACGATCGTCGAGGCCGACAGCGGTGCCTTCTCGCCCAGGAGCTGGCGGAAGGCCGGCTCGAAGTCGCCCGAGCTCAAGCCCTCGAGGTAGAGCCGCGCGAAGAGGCGCTGGGTCTCCAGCGACAGGTAGCGGCGGCGCGGCAGGAGGGCCGAGGTGAAGGGCGGGGTCCCCGGCGGCAGGTCCGATACCCGCGGCGGGCGGACCTCGACCGACCAGGTCCCGATGCCGATCTCGCGGGATCGGCCGTAGCCGTTGCGATAGCCCGTATCGGCGCCGCCGGGCGCGTAGCGGTCGCGGCCGAGGAAGACGTGGACCTCGGCCTCGAGGGCGTGGGCCAGCATCCGCCGGGCGCCCTCCCGGGCGACGGCCTCGAGGGTGTCGGTGATGACCGCGCCCGAGGTGGGTGCGGGCTTGCGAGCGTGGTACTTTGCCATCGCGGCGTGCCTCCATTCCGTGAGTTGACTGCTCATCGGAAGGGTACGCCGCTCTCTCATCCGGTCAGGGCGACGGGTTCGAACGCGGCTGCGTTTCCACACACGATGACATTAGCTCGATCTTGTGCGGCAACGGGCTTGTCCAGAGAATCGATGCGTGCGGACACCAATGATTCAGGCGCCTTCGGTGACCTCGTAAGTATCTGGCCGTCGATTGGCGAGGGATGGGATCTGGCGACGGATGGCCGCGACCCGCTCGAGGTCCAGGTCGACCCGGATGATGCCGACGCCATCGGGGGCCTGCGCGATGACGGTGCCCCACGGATCGATCACCATCGAACGCCCGAATGCCGGCTGGCCGGGCGGGCCGCCGATCTGCGCCGGCGCCAGGACGTAGCAGGCGTTCTCGATCGCGCGCGCGCGCAGGAGGACTTCCCAGTGGTCGCGGCCGGTCCGCTCGGTGAAGGCGGCCGGGACGGTGAGGACCTGCGCCCCGGCCAGCGCGAGCGCCCGATAGAGCTCGGGAAAGCGCAGGTCGTAACAGATCGAGAGCCCGACGACGATAGCGTCGACGTCGGCGGTGACGAGCCGATCGCCCGCCGTGACCCGCGCTGATTCGGTGTCGACCGGGCCGGCGTCGATCGCGACATCAAAAAGGTGGATCTTGCGGTAGACCGCGGCGAGTGAGCCGTCCGGCGCAATGAGCGCCGAGGTGTTGTAGGGCCGCTGCGGGTCCGAGCTGACCTCGGCCGTGCTGCCGACGAGGATCCAGACACCGCGCCGCCGCGCGAGCTCGGCGAACGGCTCCGTGTACGGGCCTGGGATCTCCCGCGCGGATGCCCGGAAGCCGTCGTTTGAGCCGCGGTACGGGAGGTATTCGGGGAGGGCGACGAGCCGCGCGCCGTCCGCCGCGGCCCGGTCGGCCAGGGCGACCGCCGTTGCGATGTTGGCATCGACATCGTCACGCGCATCGAGTTGGACGACGGCGACGGAAAGGCTCATCGAATCCATCGTACGTCACCCTCCCGTACTGAACCGAACGCGACGCCACGATGGGGCGGGACCATTGAGAGCCAGCTTCTGAACGTTCGGGCTATGCAGCCACGCAACGTTTCAAGCGAGGGTGAAAGGTGACTCGATGACGCTCCTGTCATGCCATCACACCACCACGAACGGGGACCCAACTGATGAATCCGATCCCGCCCCTGGGACGCTTCCGTCCGCCTTGGACGGCGAGTCCGCGTAGGCCAATTCGCCGCGATGTTTCGCACGGCCAGGCGATGGTCGAATTCGCCCTGATCCTGCCGGTCCTGCTGCTGATGTTTGTCATCGCGCTCGACTTCGGGCGGCTCTTCTTCTCCTATATCGAGATCAACAATGCCGCCCGAGAGGGCGCCGCCGCTGCTGCCTACCAGCCCCGTAACGACGCCGTCATCACGGCCAACGCACGGCAGGAGACGAACGCCCAGGCACAGCGCGGTGAGAACTCGATCGTCGTCACCAAGGCGTGCTTCACCAGCGGCGGCGCGACGCTCGATTGCACGCTCGCGAGCAGCGGTTCCGGGGGCGGCAACCGGATCACCGTCAGCGTCAACGAGCCCTTCACCTTCCTGACGCCGTTGATGAGCAATTTCTTCGGCGGAAACCTCCAGATGACCGCCTCTGCGACGTCGTCCATCACGGACTACCTTCCGTCAGGCGGCGGCACCAACCCGGGGACGTGCGCTGCACCGGTCGCCAGCTTCAACATCGTCGTGACCTCGGGCCTGACGGTCTTCGCGAACCCCGCTGCCTCGACCCCGAACAGCGGTACCTGCGCCATCTCCGGATACAACTGGAAATGGGACACCGACCCCACCCATGACGCGCCAGGGTCGGCGACAGGCAACCCGCACACCTACCCGGCGGCCGGCACCTATTCAGTCACGCTGACCGTGACGAACCAGGGCGGAGAATCGACCGCGATCCACAGCATCACGGTCTCCGTGGCCCCACCGCCACCCACCTGCGCCAAGCCGACGGCCGACTTCACCTTCACGACGACCGGGTCCGGATCGAACACGTACTACACGTACAAGGACACCTCGACTGTGGCCGACTCGGTGAACTGCCCGATCACCGATTGGCTGTGGACGTTCGACGGCGGCTTGCAATCGAACTCCCCGAACCCGGCGGCCTTCCAATACGGCAATAACAGCAATCACCCTGTCACGCTCAAGGTGACCAACGCCGCCGGATCCTCGTCGGTCACAAAGAACTCGTGATGAGCACCTTGATCACGTCGCATCACCCACATGGCCGGTCGCGCCGACCCAGGACCGCCGGACAATCGCTGGTCGAGTTCGCGCTCGTCCTGCCGGTCTTCCTGCTCCTGATCTTCGGGATCATCGACCTGGGCCGGTTCATCTACATGAACAGCACCCTATCGCAGGCGGCTCGAGAGGCCACCCGGGTTGGATCCGTCGAAGCGTCCTGGATCGGTAAGGCGGGTACCTACCCGTCGTGCAATCAACCGGGTGGACCCGTCTGTCCGGCCACCGTGACGGCGTTCAGGGCCGATGTCCTGGCGGCTGCCAATCGGATGATGGCGCCATTCGGCCCGATCGTTGCCGCGGACCTCTACACGACCTGCGATGCGACCGCGCCCGCAGCGGGCACCCAGGTGACCACGCAGACCTGCGCGACACAGACGCCGGGGGGCGTGGTCTCCGTCAAGACCGTGTTGATCTTCCGACCTATCACCCCGTTGATCAGTTCCTTCTATTCATCAATCACGACCTCGGGCTCGGCCTCGATGGTCATCAACTAGGAGATTCGATGCACCGCAAGACCGAGTCCGGCAAACCGCGCGGTCAGATGATCGTGCTGTTTGCCCTCAGCCTCACGGCCCTGATCCTTGGGGTCGGGCTCGTCGTCGACGGGGGCAATGCGCTGGCGCAGCGCCGCGCCTCCCAGAACGCCGCCGACTTCGGCGCCCTCGCCGGCGCTCGGATCATCGCGGAGAAGATCAGTGGCGACACGACCAATGGCACCGACGCCTTCGTGCAGGACGCCATCCGTAATGCGATCGTCGCCAACGGCGGGGTTGCACCCACGTTCGGCGCTCCGAGCGGGCCCCAGTACGTGGACGACAACGGCGCGGTGATCGCCGGGTCGGCCGGCTACGTCGGCGGCGCGCTGGCCATCCCTACTACCGCGGCCGGGGTCAAGGTGTCCTCTCAGCGAA
>JBBRIM010000196.1:0-5136 GCA_038221095.1 Candidatus Limnocylindrales bacterium | reverse complement strand
CCCCACCTGCTCTATGGGGTGACGGCACCCCCAAGGTTGCAGTGCAGATCTGCCAGCGGCGTCTTGCGCGATTGGGTGGCCATCCACTTCAGGATAGCCCAGCTGCCAATGGCCGGCCCTGGACCAGTTGGGCTACAGGTCCGGCAGGGCGGTCAGGGCTGGCCGAGGCAGACCGTGAGGGTCGTTGCGTTGGCCGCACCGCCGATCTGGAACAGGTAGCGACCATCCGGCCAGGCCTTCCCATTGGGCAGCTGCAGGTAGGTCACGTCCCCGGTCTGGTACGGCGTCATCTGGCGGATTTCGGTCACGGCCGTGATCCCGCTCGGGTCGTCGCGCCAGCCGGCATCACGCCAGCCGGCCACCTGGAAGTTCGCCAGCGGACCGGCCGGCGCGGTGATCGCCACGACCTGGGCGCCGCTTGGCAATCCAGGGACCCCGACGCACAACGCGGTCGCCTTCACGACCGGCGGCTTGCTCGACGCCGGATGAGGCGTCCGAAAGGTCGACGGACGGATTCCGACCCACGCCGACCAGCCACCGCTGGCGGTCAGACTGCCCGAGCCGGTCCGTGCGCCGACGCCCACGCCCCAGCGTCCCGAGTAGCCGGCCAGATCGCGCATCACGGGAACCAGGCCGAACTGCTGTGCCGGATCCGAGGCCGAGGGGAGGGCACCCGGGGGCGAGGCTGATGGCGCTGCGGATGACGCAGCGGCCGGCCGGCTTGACGGCGCCGGGGCCAGGGCCGGCGGCTGGGCCAGGGCCGTACGCGGCCCGCCACTGGACTGCCAGGGCTGGACGATGGCAGCGAGGACGAGGACGACGGCGAGACCGACCAGGACGAGCCCGGGGTCAACCCGTCGGCGACGTCCACCGAGCCGAACCACGTCGAACGAGGCGACCGTCTCGCGAGGCTGGTCTGGACGCGGTTCGTTCATGCTGCTGTATTCGTCGTGGCAGTCGCTTCGGTTCAGCCGGCCAGCGAATCCGTCAGCGCTGGATCGCCGGGCACGATCCGACCCTGTGCGTCGATCGTCGCCCGACGCCGCAGGCGCCGCAGCTCTGCGCCCGGCACCTGGTCGCGAGCGTGATAGCTCGATCGCACGAGCGGGCCCGATTCAACGTGGCGAAAGCCGAGCGCGAGTGCCTCGGTCTTCATCTCGGCGAATTCGTCGGGGTGGTAGTAGCGGACGAGCTCGAGGTGGTCGGTCGATGGTCGGAGGTACTGGCCGATCGTCAGGATGTCACAGTCGACCGCCCGCAGGTCGATGAAGGCCTGGCTCAGCTCGGGTCGCGTCTCCCCCAGGCCGACCATCAGGCTCGACTTCGTATGGACAGTCCAGCCGTCGGCCAGGGCGAACGACTTGGCCCGCTCGAGGACCGACAGGCTGCGATCGTAGCGGGCCCGTTTGCGGACCGGCTTCTGGAGCCGGCGCACCGTCTCGAGGTTGTGGTTGAGGATGTCCGGCCGAGCGTCCATCACCGTCCGGAGGGGTTGATCGGTGCCGTTGAAATCGGGGATCAGGACTTCGACGCCCATCCCCGGCGAGCCGGCCCGGAGCCGCCGGATCGTCTCGGCGAAGACCCCTGCCCCACCGTCGGGCAGGTCGTCCCGGGCAACGCTGGTGACGACGACATGTTCGAGACCAAGGGTCGCAATGGCCTCGGCCACGCGGCGCGGCTCGTCGTCGTCGAACCAGGTCGGCCGGCCCGTCTTCACGGCGCAGAAACCACAGGCGCGGGTGCAGGTGTCGCCCAGGATCATGATCGTGGCCGTGCGCTGGTCCCAGCACTCGCCGATGTTCGGGCAGCGAGCCTCCTCGCAGACCGTGTTCAGCGACAGCCCGCGCAGGAGCGTCGTCAGCTCGTGGTAGTTCTCGCCGGACGGCATCCGGGCCTTGATCCAGTCGGGGTGCCGGCGCTGGGCCAGGATTCCGCCCGGGGCCGGCTCGGGGCCACCACCGAGGGCGATCGACAGGCCGGCCGTGCTGTGCTGACCATCGGCATGGCCCGGCGCGCCGTCACGGGCCGGTTCGAAGATCGGCAGTGAACGTCCCATGTTGGGGAGTCTAGGCCGGACCGCTGAACGGCGCCCGGCCGCGCCGGTCAGTGGCGATTCTCACTTGATGTACGGGCGGAGGACGTCGCGGGCCAGGAGGAAGCCACGCTTGACCAGCTCGTCGGTCTTTTCGAAGTCGCGGTCCTCGTGCTCGACGATCACGTCGCCGTCGTAGCCGGCCCGCCACAACGCGCCGAACAGGACGCCCCAGTCGATATCGCCGAGACCGGGCAGGCGCGGGTTCTGCCAGCCCATCCCGAGCGAGAAGACGCCCCGCTCGTAGAGGCCCTCCCGATCGATCGAGAGGTCCTTGGCCTGGACATGCAGGATGTGCGGCCCGAACTCGCCGATGAAGCGGGGGATGTCGATCATCTGGAGGACGAGATGGGACGGGTCGAAGTTCAGCCCGATCGTCTCACCCCAGGTCTCGAGGATCCGGCGCCAGATCCGGGGCGTCGTCGCCAGGTTGTGGCCGCCGGGCCACTCGTTCGGGCCGAACAGCATCGGGCAGTTCTCGATCGTCAGCTGCCGGCCATGGTCCTGGGCGAAGGCCACGATGTCGGGCCAGACGCCCAGCGCCTCGTCCCAGTTCTGGTCCTGGGTCTTCGCCGCGTCGGCACCCATGAACGTGTTCACGAGGGGCACGTTCATCAGTTCGGCGGCCCTGATCACGTGGCGGAGATGGCCAATGACCATCGCCCGGTGGGCCGGGTCGGGATGGAGCGGGTTCGGGTAGTAACCGAGGCCGGAGATCGCGAGGCCGCGGGCGTTGATCTCGCCAGCGAGCTCGTCGGCGCCCGTCCTGGTCAGGCCGGCGACGTCGATGTGGGACGTGCCGGCGTAGCGCCGGGATTCGCCCTCCGCCGGCGGCCAGCAGGCGATCTCGATCGACTCGAAGCCATTGGCCGCCGACCAGTCGGCAACCTCGAGCAGGGGCGTCGCCGGGAACGGGGCCGTGAGCAGGCCGAGCCTCATCGCATCACCTCCACGGCCGTCCGATCGACCTCGATCCAGCGCCCCTCGGAGGCGCTTCGGGCAATCGCGTCGTTGACCAGCATCTCGTCGTGGCCGGCCGCGAACGTCGCATAGGCCGGGCTGGGATTGGGTCGGCCGACCGCCACGTCCGCGTAGATCGCCCGGAAGAGGGCCGCGAACGTGTCCGCGAAGCCCTCGACGTGGCCACCCGGCAGAGCCGCCGCAATCCGGCCAGCCGCGCCCATCAGAGCCGGGTTGCGCAGGAGGACTTCGTTGGGCCGATCGCGGTGGCCGAGCCAGAGGTGCTCGGGCATCTCCGAGTCCCAGGCCGCCGCCGACTCGGACCCATCGATCTCCCACTGGAGCGAGTTCTTGCGGCCGGCGCTGATCTGGGAGACGGCCAGCGAGCCGCGGGCGCCGTTGGCGAACCGGAGCAGGATCGTGGCGACGTCCTCGGTGCCCATCGTCCGGGCGACGGTGTCGCTCGAGCGCTCGGTCGAAAAGGTCTCGACCGGGCCGGTCGGCTCCCGGCGAACCGGCAGGAACGTGGCCAGGTCGGCCATCACCGCGACGACCGGCTGGCCGGTGACGAACTCCATCAGGTCGAGCCAGTGCGAGCCGATGTCGCCGACGGCGCGCAGGGCACCGCCCTGGCCGGGGTCGAGCCGCCAGTTCCAGTCCGTGTCGAGCAGGAGCCAATCCTGGAAGTAGTGCCCGGTGACGAGCCGGACATCGCCCAGCCCGCCGGCCGCGATCAGCTCGCGGGCGTGCTGATGGAGCGGGTAGAAGCGGATATTGAAGTTGACCGCATTGACCAGCCCGGAGGCGGCAGCGAGGCCGACCAGCCCAGCCGACTCCAGCGCGGTCATCGCCAGCGGCTTCTCGCATACGACGTGCTTGCCGGCGGCCAGAATCGCCGCGGCCTGGGGCACATGCAGATGATTGGGCGAGGTGACATGGACGACGTCGACGCCGGGATCGGCGAGGAGCTCATCGAGCGAGGCGTAGGCGTGCCGGACGTTCAGGGCCTCGGCCCGGGCAGCCCCCCGTTCGGGCGTGCTGCCGAGCACGCCACGTACGTTGACGCCGATCCGGCGGAGCTGCTCCACGTGGACGCTGCCGATGAAACCCGTCCCGATGACGGCCGAACCGATCTCGCTGAACCTGGTCATCCGATACTCCGAACGGTCTTGAACGGCAACGTGGGCGCTCGTTCGCCAGGCCGGCAATCAGCCAGACTGGCTCGGCACCGTCGCGAGAACAGGATGACCGAGGAGGATCATGAGCGCATCCCAGTTGTCAGTGCAGCTCTACACCGTGCGCGAGGCGCTCAAGGAGGACCTGCCCGGCACGCTGGCCCGCCTCGCCGAGATCGGCTTCCGGCGAGTCGAGCCGTACGACTTCATGGCGTTCGGGAGTGCCTTGAGCGATGGCCTTGTGGCCGCCGGCCTGGCGGCCCCGACGACCCACGCGAGCTTCATTGGGCAGGACCTGGCGACGGTGTTCGCGGCCGCCCGCGCGATCGGCATCGGGACGGTCATCGATCCAAGCGTTGATCGCCGGCGGTGGGCAACACCGGAGGGCGTCGCTGGCGTCGCGGCCGAGTTCAACGCCGCCGCCCGGGTCGCGGCGGACCACGGCGTCCGGATCGGGTACCACAACCACGCGTTCGAGCTGGAGCAGGTCTTCGACGGGTCCACTGCGCTCGAGCTCTTCGCCGGCCAGCTCGACCCCGGGATCATCCTCGAGGTCGACACGTACTGGGCAGCGGTAGGAGGCCAGGATCCCGTGGCCCTGCTCGGCCGCCTTGGCCAGCGCGTCCAGGCCCTCCATCTCAAGGACGGTCCGGCCACGAGAGCGGACAAGGACCAGGTCGCGGTCGGCAGCGGCTCGCTGCCCGTCCTCGCGATCATCGCGGCCGCGCCCCACGCGCTGCGCGTGGTCGAGCTCGACGATTGCCGGACGGACCGGTTCCAGGCCATTGCGGACAGCTTCGCCTATCTCAGCCGCGCTGGTGCGGCGTGAGCCGATCCGGTCCCATCGGCGTCGGCGTGATCGGCGCCGGCGACATCAGCGGGCAGTACTTGCGCAACCTGACCTCGTTT
>JBBRIM010000195.1:0-5190 GCA_038221095.1 Candidatus Limnocylindrales bacterium | reverse complement strand
CCAAGTCGCGGCTCAAAGCCGAGATCAAGACCATCTTCAAAAGCGTTACGAGCTGTGTCGCGTGCGGGTGGCAACGGGGCCGCGTCGGACGCCGCGCTCATTCACGCCCTCCTCGACACATCGTGGTCGCGCCAAACAAGGCGGGTCAGCCAGGAACCATCTGAACGGGCGAGGACCGTGAGGCCGACACGTGACGGCGTCCGACGAACTGCGACTGATCTCGTCACAAGGGAGCGGGACGCGGAGTCGGTCGGGCAATCAGATGAGGCGCATCAGGCAGTGGTCGAGAGTGCGCGACGACTCGCGCTTGCCGAATCGCGACGACTCTTGGGTCGGACCAAACCGGCTCGGCCAGAACCCATTGTGCAGGGCGACTATGGCCCTAACTGCGTCCACGGGATGGAAAGCACCAATTGCAACTCTTGCAATCCCGGTCGATTCCTCCCACCTGTGCGACTTCGACGTGGCCGATCGTGATCGAGCCCGCTTGCGAAGGTTGGGACGAAGGGCTATCGGGGCACTTGCCTGGAGCCGGCCCGGAGGACACCGGACATAACTTACCTTATCGGAAGTGGCATAGGGTCGACTACCCCGGCAGAGTTCCTGATGTATCACCCCGACGGGCAGGTCGGCGAAGGATCGCCGGATCTCCATCCGCGTTGCGCTAGCGCCATCCGCCGCGCCATGCCCGGTGGGCGTTATCGTGAGCCGACCGTAGGAGGGCGAACATGGCGCAGCACATGAGGCGATATCTTGACGCTTCGTTCACGCCGCCTTGTGGTCCGTCGGCAGAGCGCGAGCGAGGTGCAGTTTGGCGCGGAGGAGTGGTGGATCAAGGGTGACTGACGACGACGCCCTCCTCGGCCGTCAGGCTGATCTCCAGGCTGAGGCCGCGGCTGTCCTGGCCGATCTCGAACTGCAGGCGCTGATTCGCTCGATCGGGATCCCGACCGTGACCGGGAGCATGGCCTACGGGCTGATGGTCGCCCGGGACATCGACGTGACGACGCTCTGCCCACGGCTCGATCCGACGGCCGTATTCGAACTTGCCCGCCCGCTTGCGGCGCATCCGCGGGTCCGCCGGCTGACCTTCCGGAATGACATCGGCCATTGGAACGCTGATCCGGTCTATCCCGATGGCCTGTACTGGATGGTCGAGTACGTCAGTGATGCCGGCGCTGAGTGGAACCTCGACCTGTGGTTCCTCGCCGAGGGCACGACCCAGTTCGACCTCGAGCACCTCGTCACCCTGCCGCCCCGGCTGACGCCGGAAACTCGCCCGGCCATTCTGCGGATCAAGGAGTCAGTGCGGGGCGCCGCGCCGCGGATCCGGAGCCACCTGGTCTACGAGGCGGTCCTGGACCAGGGGGTCCGCACACCGGAGGAGTTCAGGGCTCATTTGGCGGCTCGCCGATAGGCTCGGGGGCGCTCCCTTGCCCTGGGAGCCGCTGCGAACTGACGGTCCTAGCCCGTCGGCGGAACCGGCACCACATTGCTGCCCGTCACGAGGAGCAGCGCGGCACCGGCAGGCGGCGAAGCGTCCGCCAGGATCCCTGCCCAGGAGATCGCCGCCGAGCCCTCGACCAGGATCCCGAGCGCATCCGTCAGCTCGATCTGTGCCGCTCGGATCGCCGCCTCCGAGATCAGGCGCATATCGTCGACCCGGCCGCGCATCTGGTCGAGGGCCTCGGGTACCGGCACGCGCGTCGCGATCCCCTCGGCGAAGGTTGCGGCCGACTCGGTCTCGATTGGCCGGCCGGCCCGCCAGGACAGGGTCATCGACGGGGCCGCCTCCGATTGCAGGCCGAGCACGAGGCAACCCGGGGCTGCCGCACGCAGCCAGGCGCCGACACCCACGATCAGCGCCCCGTTGCCAACCGGCACGTAGGCCGCCCCGATCGCCGGCAATTCGCTGGCCGTGATCGCTTCGGTCACCTCGAGGGCCAGCGTGCCCGCCCCGGTCGCGATCCGGGCATCCTCACCATCCACGACCAGCAGGCCGCCGCTGGCTCGAGCGAATGCCTCAGAGGCCTCCCGGGCGGCATCGAAGTCGTCCCCTGCCTGGATCACGGTGGCCCCCATCGCCCGGATCCGGTCGAGCTTGAGCTCGTTCGCGTGGGTATCCGCGAACACGATGACCGGGACGCCGGCGGCGCGACCGGCAAAGGCAAGCCCCTGGCCGAAGTTGCCGGTCGAGGCGGCGACCAGCGCTCGGTCGGGCCCGATCGGACGCCCGAGCCGCTTCCCCTCCCCCACCAGCTCCCGGGCGACGTGCCAGGTCCCGCGCCCCTTGAACGAGCGGATCGGGTTGACCGTCTCGACCTTGACGATCACTTGCCGGCCTGCCCGTGCGCTCAGCCCTTCATGGACGAACTGGGGCGAACCAAGGAAGACCGGATCGATCGTTGCGCAAGCAGCTCGGATCGAGGCTGGATCCAGCGGATCCGGCGGCGTCTCAGGCATGGGACCCAGGCTGCGGGGCACAAGGAAGTGCCCAGAGGAACCTCTCGCCCGGGTCCCCGAGTCCACCAATGCAAGCACCGGCTTCTTCGAAGTCTCGTTCGTTTGGCCCCTCCGGGCAAGACCTACTGTACGCGGCCCGGGACCGCCAGCGATACGGGCTTATCCACGAGTTTTGACATTCGTTGACCGAATTGGGCTCCGTTGTCCACGCCCCGCCAACAAAGACACGTGAAACACACCATGGCGCGGCTCACAGGTCGTCAGATCTCGCGGTACCGCTCGTCCGATGCCGAGAACTCTTCGATCTCGTGAGCATGGTCCCGAATGTACTTCTTGACTGCCGAGGTCGAGCTGTTGGCGATCCCGAGGCGAACCGCCTGAGGCGGTGGACCTGGGTGCGTCGCGAAATCCTCGAAGTCGTGGTGCTGAGTGATAGGTCGGGCGACAGCATGCCGTTGAGGATCGGCTTCACGCCGCCGGTGAGTCGGGTAGGGTGTCGGCGGCGAAGGCAAGGGCCGCGTAGATATCGGCTCGCTCGAGGTACGGGAAGTCGCTCAGTGTCGCTTCGATGGTCATCCCACTGGCCAGGAAGCCCAGGACATCCTTCACCGTCACCCGCATCCCACGGATCGTGGGCTGCCCGCTGCGTACCTTTGGATCCTGCGTGATCCGATCACGCCACTCGACGACCATGCCTCGACGCTACGCCCACAGCCTCGGTCCGTCCAGGCTTCGGGGCACAACGAAACGCCCGAAGGAACCACTCGGTCGCGGTTCCGAGTCCACCAATGCAAGCACCGGCTTCTTCGAAATCTCGGTCGGTTGGCCCCTCCGGGCAAGACCTACTATACGACCGCCTACGCCCCGATTGATACGGGGTTATCAACCAGTTTCAACGTTCGTGGCTGTTTCGCGCCGAGTTGTCCACCCCTCGCCAACAAATCGGCGGAAATGGGGGCTCGCCGGCCTCAGGCAGGAGGCCACACCGCGGCACCGGCTGCGGCAAAGTCCGCCTCGATCTGCGCGATCTCGGCCTGGAAGATCGGATCACGCCGAGCCTCCGCCCAGATCTTCGCTCGGCTGCTGACCCCATCATCGCAAGTCGAAACGCCGGGCACAACGAAACGCCCGAAGGAACCTCTGGCTCGGCACCGAGTCCGCAAATGCAAGCACCTGCAGGCTCAAGGTTCCGGTCCGTTGGCCCCTCCGGGCAAGACCTACTGTACGTCCGGCAAGCCCTCGCTCACCAGTGGCTTATCCACGAGTTTCAAAGGTCGGCCGCGCATTCCAAGCACGTTGTCCACGGGCCTTCCACAGGACTTTGTCCGAACGCACCAGTACGTTGGTCGTGCCAGCGCCTTGGGTCAGTCGGTCTCGAGCGCCCAGCGCGTCCCGCCGGCCGGCAGTCCGTCGGGGGTGAGTGAGATCCGCCGATCGGCGGCACCACCCGTGCCCCGGATCCGCCACAATCCATCCTCGAGGCGCTCAACCTGCCGAACGATGGTGGTGAATTCGAGGCCAGGCCCGATGGCCACGACGTCGATGTCGATCGCCTGACCAACCGGGACGGAGGGGCGCCGACGGCGCAGCCCGACGGCGATTGCCAGCGGTCGATCGACCACGTCAAGCTCGCGCTCGGAGTCCCAGCCCAGCGCAAGCGGTCGAACCCCCTCCCCCGCCAGGCCGACAACGTTGCCGTGGAGCTCGCGCTGATCGGCTGAAGGATGCAGGGTCAACATCCCGGCCGGCGTGGTCAGCTCGAGACGCGCCGGCCGGCCGGCCAGGTCAACCTCCAGCAGGAGGGCGTGGGTGATCGCGCCATCGGCGGTCGACACGGCGCGCCAGCGTCGGCCACGGCTACCGTCGGCCACCGACCAGGTGAGCCGCACGCCATCGTCGAGCTCGAGCTCCCCGGCCAGCCGGACGAACCCGGACGCGCGGCTCGACTCAGACGTGGGCCGGATCCTCGATGCTCGGGCTGACCAACAGGCCGGCCGCGGCGGCGACCGCTTCGAGCTCGCCCGCGAGGCCCGGCGCGACCCGACCGCGGACGTGGACGGCCGTGCCGCGGTAGTCGAGCTCGACGGAGCCGCGCTCGCGGATCCGGGCAATCAGCTCGCCGGCCTGGTACGGGATGTCGAGGTCCACCTCGACCCCCAGTGAGCCGATCAGCGCACCGAGGGCCAGACGGAGCGCGTCGAGGCCGTAGCCGGTCGTCGCACTGATCCGTACAGCGCCGCTGACGATCGGTGCCGGCAGCGCCGGATCGGCCGAGGCCGGGTTGACCAGGTCGGCCTTGTTGAGCACGACGATCCTGGGCTTGTCACCGGCGCCGAGCTCGTCGAGGACAGACTGGACAGTGGTCCGGTGCTCGGCCGCGTGGGGATCGGACGCGTCCACCACCTCGAGCAGGACGTCGGCTCGGTTGACCTCTTCGAGGGTGGCCCGGAAGGCGTCGACGAGCTGGTGGGGCAGCTTGTGGATGAAGCCCACCGTGTCGGTGATGATCGCGGCCTGGCCGTCGCCCAGGCGAACCTGGCGGCTGGTTGGGTCGAGCGTCGCAAAGAGCTTGTCCTCGGCCAGGGCGACCGTCTCGCCGACGAGCGAATTCAGGAGGGTGGACTTGCCGGCGTTGGTGTAGCCAACGATGCCGACGGTGGGCACGAGCCGGCGATCGCGGGCCCGGGCGGCCGTGGCCCGTTGCTGGCGGACCTGGTCCACCCGCAG
>JBBRIM010000194.1:0-5192 GCA_038221095.1 Candidatus Limnocylindrales bacterium | reverse complement strand
GTCAGGAACTGGAGTCCCGGCTGGGCCAGCTCAAGCCGGACGAGCAGCGCGAAGACGCCGCCAAGCAGGAACATCAGGATCGAGTTGGCCAGGTACAGGATCCCGATCTTCTTGTGGTCGGTGGTGGTCAGCCAGTCGTACAGGCCGCTCTTGTAGCCCGTTGTGGTGCGGAGCGTGGTGGTCGCCATCGATGCTCCCTAGTGGACCGTCAACGTGCCGGTCATTTGCGGGTGAACGGAACAGGCGAAGGTGTAGGTGCCGGCGGCGAGGGCCGGGATCGGGTACTGGCGGCTGTCCGGGCCGGTGAAGATCTCGCCCTTGAAGACCTGGGCGCCGGTGCTGTCGGTGATCGCCACGTTGTGGGTGATGCCGGGGTCGTTGTTGGTGAACTTGAGGATGAACGGCTGGCCGGCCGGGGCGCTCAGGGAGGCCTGGTCGAAGGCGACGTTGTGGGCCGACACCTCGACGGTCTGCTCGGCTGCGCCACCGCTGGCCGAGGGCGCCGGCGCCGGCGTTGATGCGTCGGTCTTGATCTGCTTCTGGAGCCAGGTGTTGAAGTCGGCCGGGCTGAGGGCCTTGACCGAGAACAGCATCGTGCTGTGGAACGTCCCGCAGAACTCGGCGCACTGGCCCCGGAAGCTCGGGTTGACGTCGGCCGGATCGATCGTGAAGTCGAAGTTGTTCTCGCGACCCGGCACCACGTCCCGCTTGAACAGGAACTTGGGCACGTAGAACGCGTGGATCACGTCCTTGGAGCGCAGGATCACATGGACGTCCACGCCAACCGGCAGGTCCAGCTCGGGCGCCAGCTGGGTGTACTGGACGGTCTGGCCATCTGCGCCGAGGTATTCGAATTGCCACTGGAACTGGGCCGCCACCGCCCGCACCGTGAGCGCGGGGCTGGGCGAAACCGCGTCGACCTTGTTGAGGGTCTGCCACGAGAAAACGAACATGACCACCACGAGGGCGGTCGGGATGACCGTCCAGATCACCTCGAGAATGCTGTTGCCGTGGATCTGCGGCGGCAGGTCCGTGTCGCCCGGTTTACGCCGGTAGCGCAGGACGGCAAAGATGATCAGCGCTTCGACGAGCACGAAGATCACGACGCCGATGATGAACACGAAGTCGTATAGGTTGCGGGTGTCCTGGCCCTGGCTGGTGACGGCCGCCGGTGGCTCGAGCACGGAGCAGCCGGCCAGCAGGAGGGCCACGGCCACGAGAGCGCCGACGCTCTTCGCGAAACGTGGCAGCCGCGGCCCGGGGATCGGCATCAGGGTGGTGTCCTCGACCTGGTATCGCGTGCAGAGGCACTCGTAGACGTCGCTGCGCGCGTGCCACCGGACTGGCGGGCACGCTGGAAAATCGCCGAGGCCATGATACCCGGGCGGGCGCCACTGTGCGTATCCGCTGTCCGCTTCGATCCAGTGCAGAATTCGAGGCGATGAGCCCCCTACCTCCAGCGCGACGCCGGCTCGGTCGAGCGTTGCGCGCCCCGAATCCGGCCGGCCTGAGCGTCGCCGGCTCGGTCGGCCTGCTGTGGCTCGTCCTGCCCGGCGTGGCGGCGGCCCACAGCGGCGGTCCGCCTCCGGCGCCGGTCTTCCCGGCGTTCCTCTTCCTGTGGTCGTTCGATCCGACGGTCGTGCTGCCCCTGGCCCTGGCCGCCGCGGGGTACCTCTGGGCGGTCCGCTCGATCGATGCCGCTCATCCCCACACGCCGGTGCCCCGTGGGCGGATCGTGGCCTGGCTGGCTGGCCTGATCGCGATCGAGCTCGCCCTCCAATCGCCGATCGAGGTTTACGACACGAGCCTGTTCAGCGATCACATGGTCCAGCACGTCCTGCTCACGATCGTGGCCGCCCCGCTCCTGGCCCTCGGGGCTCCGATCACCCTGCTCCTGCGGGTCGCCCGCCCGGAGACCCGCAGGCGCTGGATCCTGCCCGTCCTCCATTCGCGGATCCTCAAGGCGCTCTCGTTCCCGGTCTTCACCTGGATCCTGTTCGCGGGCTTCATGTGGGTCGCCCATTTCTCGGACCTGTTCGAGCTGTCACTGGAGAACCCGATGGTTCACCAGGTCGAACACGCCGGCTTCCTGGTGACGGCCCTGTTGTTCTGGTGGCCGGCTGTGGCCGCGGACCCGAGTCCATGGCGGATGGGCCATCCCAACCGGCTCGTCTACACCTTCCTGCAGATGCCCCAGAACACGTTCCTGGGCCTGACGATCTACAGCGCGACGCTGCCGCTCTACCCGTCCTACCTGAACCTGGCCCGGACCTGGGGTCCATCGGTGCTCGACGATCAGCAGATGGCCGGCGGGATCATGTGGATCAGCGGCGACGTGGTGTTCCTGGCCGCAATCATGCTGATCCTGCGCGGCCTGCTCCGGAAGGAGCAACGCGAGACCGCCGTGAACGACGCCCGGGCCGCGCCCGAACTGGCCGCCATCCGGGAGCGCGAAGTGCGCCTGGCCGAGCGTCTCGCTGCTGAACGGGGCGACGGTTCGCCGACCGGCTGACTCAGCCCGCCCGGTCGGGATCGCCGGCGGCCGGGACGAGCAGTTCCCGGTAGTGGGCCGGATCCACGTTCCCCCCGCTGACCACGGCCACGACCGGGCCGCCGAGGCCGGCCAGGCCCGCCTCGACCCGGCGGAAGCGCAGCGCCGCAATCGACAGGGCGCCTGACGGCTCCACGACGAGACGGCATTCCGCCGCGGCGAGCCGGATCGCGGCCCGGATCTCGCCCTCGCTGACGGTCACAATGTCGTCCAGGTTGGCTAGGAAGTGGGCCAGGTTGCGCCGGCCGATCGACTGCGTCCGCGTCCCGTCGGCGATCGTCTGCCCGACCTGCTCGGCCGGCCAGGCGATGAGCCGGCCGGCCCGGAACGAATCGCGAGCGTCGGCCGCCAGTTCGGGCTCCACCCCGATGATCCGGGCGGACGGCCGGAGTGCCCGGACGGCGGTCGCCACACCGGCCGCCAGGCCGCCACCGCCGATCGGCACGAGGACCGCGGCCAGGTCGGCCAGGTCCTCGGCAATCTCGAGGCCGCAGGTGCCCTGGCCGGCGATGATCCGGTCGTCGTCGAAGGGCGGGATGATCGACAGCCCGCGCTCCCCCGCGATCCGCTCGGCCGCCAGCCGGCGTTCCTCGCTGGCCGTGCCGACGATCACCACCTCGGCTCCATCCGCGGCAACCCGTTCGCGCTTGATCGCCGGCGCGTCGGAGGGCATCACGATGACCGCCGGCACGCCGAACAGCCGGGCGGCCCGGGCGACCCCCTGGGCGTGATTGCCGCTGGAGTAGGTGATCACACCGCGAGCGCGAAGGTCCGGTTCGAGGCTGGCAACGGCGACGTACGCGCCCCGGATCTTGAAGGCGCCGATCGGCTGGAGCGATTCGGCCTTGAGGAACTGGTTCCGGTCGGGTGGTCCAAACGCCAGCAGCGGGGTTCGCAGGGCGATGCCCCGGAGGGTCTCCGCCGCCGCCCGGATCTGTGCAAGGCTGACCAGCGCCGGTTCACCCGGCATCAGCGACCGTCCTGTTCCAGCTGCTGACAGGCAATGCAGAAGGCGGCCCAGGGCAGGGCTTCGAGGCGCGCATCGGGGATCGCCTTCGCGCAGCGCAGGCACCGGCCGAATGTCCCCGCAGCGAGCCGGGCGAGGGCGCCGTCCACCAGGTCAAGGCCCTTGCCCGACTTGTCCCGCAACGCGAGGTCGCGCTGCTGGGCAAAGACCTCGCTGGCAGCCGCCGCCTGCGAGCCGTAGGTCATCTGGGCGGGCGTGTCGAGCGGTTCGGCCAGGTCGTCGGTCAGGCGTCGCCGTTCGGCTTCGAGGGTAATTCGAGCGGCGGCGAGTTGGGCTGCGTCCATCCCGGAAGCCTAGCGCCCCGACCCCCCCGCGTAACGCGCAGCTAAGCGCTCGGTCCGACACTCCGCTCGACGGGCACACCAGGACCTGCACGGGCACCCAGGAGGCATCACATGCGCCGCGCCCAACTCAGCCTGCGCCAGCTCGGCACGATCGTCGCAGTGGCGATCTTCGTCGCCACGGCCGCTCTCGGCAGCCTGCCCCGACCCCACCCCGCGGAGCTGGCCGCCCGGGCGGTGGCCGCCCAGTCGGGGCCCTTCCATCATCTGCCCGGCGGCCGCCGCTGGTTCTGAATCCGGTCAGCGTCCAGCGATGCCTGTCGTGTCGGAACTGAGGCGCTGGGCGAGGTAGACCGGGATCGTCGAGAGGAGGATCAGGAAGACCGCCACGACATTCACCACCGGCAGTTGATGGGCCCGGGTGATCTCGCCGAAGATCCACAGCGGGACCGTCTTCTCGGTGCCGGCCGTGAAGGTCGTCACGATGACTTCGTCGAACGACAGGGCAAAGGCCAGCAGGCCACCGGCGATCAGGGCTGTCCGGATCACCGGAAAAGTGACGTACCGGAACGTCTGGAGCGTGTCGGCGCCGAGGTCCATGGAGGCTTCCTCGATGGACCTCGACGTCCGGCGCAGCCGGGCAATCACGTTGTTGAAGACGACCACGATGCAGAAGGTGGCGTGGCCCAGGATGATCGTGAACATCGTGAAGCCGATCCCCGAGGCATTGATCGTGGCATTGAGGGCCATGCCCGTGACGATCCCGGGCAGGGCGATCGGCAGGACGAGCAGGAACGACAGCGTGCCCCGACCGAAGAACGAATAGCGGTGGACCGCGAACGAGGCAAGGGTGCCGAGCACGAGCGCAATGGCGGTCGACGCCAGGCCAACCTTGACTGACAGGACCAGCGAGTCGCGCACGTCGAGATTGGCCAGCGCTGCCGTGATCCACTCGGTTGTCAGGCCCTGGATCGGCCAGGCCTGGGTCTTATCCGAATCGAAGGCGTACAACACGATGATCAGGAGCGGGATGTACAGGAAGGCCAGGACCCCGAGCGTGGCCAGCCGCAGCCAGATAGCGCTGCCCGGCTTCACAGCGCGTTGAAGGCGCCCAGGCGCCGGGCAATGAGCAGATAGATCGCCATGATCCCGATCGGGACGATCGCGAACGTGGCCGCGAAGGGCACGTTGTTGGCGACACCCTGGTTGATGTAGATCACGTTGCCCAGGAACTGGTGTTTCGAGACCAGTTGGGGCGTGATGTAGTCGCCCAGGGTGAGCGAGAACGTGAAGATCGACCCGGCCGCCGCCGCGGGCAGGACCAGCGGCAGGA
>JBBRIM010000193.1:0-5200 GCA_038221095.1 Candidatus Limnocylindrales bacterium | reverse complement strand
CGCTCGGTGTCATGGGTGGTCCACTCATGGAGCGAGACGACACCCTTCCAGGGCGCCTCGACCAGCCACTCGCCGAGCTCGATCGCCTTGGCCAGGACAACCTCTTCCTCGGCGGTCAGCAGGGCAACCTTGCCGATCTCCTTGAGGTACATCCGGACCGGGTCGTCGATCCCGATCATGTCGGCCGAGAGCGCTTCGAGCTCCTCGGGGGTGGGCTCCTCGAGTTCCTTCGCATCGAGCTTGGCCGGCGCGTCGGCCGGCAATTTCTCAACCACGACCTCGCCGTTGTCACCGACAACCTCGACCCCGATCACGACCGGTGCAGCCGGGTCAATGACACCGCTCAACTCGAGATCGATGTCATCGTCATCGTCATCGTCATCGTCATCAAGGTCGGGATCACCCGTCGGGGTGAGCACGGCCACGCCCGCCCGGGCCGGCCGCTTCGAGGCGAGCTTCGCCTCCTCCTGCTCCACCTTGGTCCGGCGGGGCCGACCGGCGAGAACCGCCTCGACGAGTTGCTTGTCCATGGGATCCTGGGCCACCTGTGCCTCCAGCTATGCGTGACCGGCAACGGCCGGCCGGGTGAGCAGGTGCGTCTGCTCGATCCTGCGATCGAGTGATCGACGCGCCTCGTTGATCTGTCGTTCCTCGTCGAGAAGTCGCCGGATCTCGTCCGCGTCGCCGCGTCGTTCCGCGTCGGCCTGCTCGGCCTGATTCCATGTCCCGCGCTCCTCGAGACGATCTGCCTCGAGCGTCAGCAGGCATTTGTCGATGGCGTAGGTGAGCCGTGCCCCGGATAGACGGCTCGGGTCGGGTCCCCGGTGCGCGTACAGCGCGAGAGCCAGGGCGCGGGTCTCCGGATCGAGTCCGTCGAGCATCCGACCGCGCTCGAACTGGCCCGTTTCGTAGTCGGCCGTGATGGCCGTATACAGCTCCCGGGCGACCGTGCTGGGCAGGTCGGCCGGCTTGAGCAACTCGACGACCCGCGCCTGCTGCTCGGGCACGAGCAGGAGCAGCCGGAGCAGCTCGACCTCGACCGGGGTGATCGACTTGACGACCTCCTCGGGGCTGACGCTCTCGGCCGCGGCTCGAACTGCGTCGAGGGTGATCCGGGCGCCCGCATGATCGTCGCCCGAGGCTCCCCCTCCGCCGAGAGCACCGGGCCGGCTTGGATCAGGCCGGCGATGGAGCGACTCAAGCAGGGTCCGCTCCTCCACGCCCGAACGGCGGGCAAGAAGCTGGAGATACGAGTCGCGCACGACCGGGTCCGAAACCTTGCGCAGGGTGGGCATGACCGCGTCCACGAGACGCTTCTTGCCGTCGGCGATACGGGTATCGATCCGGCCGGCGTGATAGTCGATGAGGTAGGCCAGGATCGGATCCGGGGTCCGGACCGCTTCGCGCCACAGGTCGGGCGACTCGCGGATCACCTCGTCGGGGTCCTTGCCGTCGGGCAGGCGGACCACGCCGACGTCGGTCAGGCCGACCCCACCGTCCTGCTGGACCTCGCTGATCAGATTGTTCAGCTCGGTCACCCCGAAACTGCCGGCGGACTGCCCGGCAGGATCAACGTCGTAGGCCAGGGCGACCTTCTTGGCATAGCGGGTCAGCACGGCGACCTGGCCCGGGGTGAGCGCGGTCCCGAGACTGGCCACGACGTTGGTGAAGCCGGCCTGGTGGGCCATCAGCGCGTCGGTGTAGCCCTCCACGATCACGGCCTGGCCGGACTTGCGAATCGCACTCTTCGCCCGGTCGACGAGGTACAGCGTGCGGCTCTTGTCGAAGAGCGGGGTGGCGGGCGAGTTGAGGTATTTCGGGCCGTGATCGCGGGTGTCACCCTCGGCAACCAGGTAGCGTCCGCCAAGGCCGACGGCGTGGCCGTTGCCGTCGCGGATCGGGAAGATGATCCGCTCCCGGAACCGGTCGTAGGCACCCCGACCGGAGGTCCGGGCCTGGGTCAGGCCGACCTCGCCCATATCACTCGGGTCCACGCCGCGCTTGGCGATCAACTGGCGCGACATGGCGTCCCAGCCGGTCGGCGCCCAGCCCAGCTGGAACGCGGCGATCGTCTCGTCCGTGAAGCCTCGGCCGTGGAGGTAATCGAGGGCCGGCTTGCCCGACACATGGGCGGTCAGGACGCTGTGGTACCACGCGATCGCGCTCTCGAGCACCTCCCGAAGGCGCGCCTTGCGGGCATCCTCGCGGCTCGAGCGCTCATCGATCTCGACGCCGGCCCGGGCCGCGAGCGTCTTGAGCGCCTCGGGAAAGCTCACCGAATCGCGCTGCATGACGAAGCTGAAGACGTCCCCGCCAAGACCACAGCCGAAACACTTCCAGCTCTCCCGGTTGGGCGTGACGTAGAAGGAGGCGGTCTTCTCACCGTGGAACGGGCACAGGCCCTTGAAGGACGTGCCCGACTTCTTCAGCTGGACGGTCTCGCCGATGATCTCGACGACCGACAGCCGGTTCTTCACTTCCGCGGCGATGCCGACGGCCACGGACCCTCCTCGTTTCCTCTCCCTGCCACGCTCGCCGACACCCGACCGCCGGACATGCGTATCGGCGTGTCAAGACTTGACACGCCGCTGGTACAGGAACATTACCAGATTTGTCAAGGGTTTGTCAAGGCCTTGACAGCGATTCTTGTCAATACCCCTCGGTGCCCGGGACTACCAGTCGGGGTGCAACTCGGGACCCTGCCAGCGCGAGAACTCCTCGGTCGCGTAGCGTCCGAAGTGGTTCTGGAAATGAGCGCCGTGGACGGCCAGGATGTCGCGCGCATGGAGCATCCTTGGCCGCGCCCCGCCCTGGACTGCCACGATCGCCCGGCCGTCGTCGAGGGCCGCCTCGTACAGGCGCAGGTCGGGCGTCTGGTCCATGGTCATGAACTGGACGAGGCGAATCAGCCGGCCGAGGGCACCCGTGCTGGTCGGCAGGTCGGCCAGCGAGCCACCGGCGGTTGAACCCTCGAGGACCTTGACCTGCTCCGGGCTGAAGCCGTCCGAGATCAGCGCCTCGGAGGCCCCCGGGGCCCGGACCGGATCGTCGATGACAGCAAGGAGCCAGTCCATCGGGTAGCGGATGATCGACCGACGGCCGGTCGCGACCCTGGGCGCCCGGCGGGGCATCGACCTACTCGCCGGTTGTCTGGTTCTTGAGCCGGACGATGTAGGCCGCGGCCTGCGCCCGCCGCTCGAGGTTCAGCTTGGCGAGGATCGAGCTGACGTAGTTCTTGACCGTCTTGTCGGACAGGAAAACCGCGGCAGCAATCTCCTTGTTCGTCTGGCCTTCGGCCACGAGGGCGAGGATCTTGCGTTCCTGCTGGGTGAGGGCGGCGAGTTCGTCCGGCTCATCGGCGGTCGCGATCCGGCGCATCCGCTCGAGGACCTTGCCGGTCACCGCCGGATCGAGCAGCGATTCGCCCCGTCCAACAGCCTCGAGTGCAGCAACGAGGTCGCGGGCCCGGACCTGCTTCAGGAGGTAGCCGCTCGCGCCGGCAATGATCGCGGCGAGGACGGCCTCCTCGTCGGGGTAGCTGGTCAGGATGAGCACCCGGGTGCCGGGCAACTCCGCCCTGATCTCGCGGCAGGCCTCGATCCCCGAGCCGTCGGGCAGACGGACGTCCATGATCACGAGGTCCGGCTCGAACCGGCGGGCCATGGCCAGCGCCTCCGCCACCGTCCCGGCCTCGGCTACGACCTGGAACTCAGGGCGCCGCCCGAGCAGGGCGACCAGGCCCTGCCGAACGACCTCGTGATCGTCCACGACCAGCAGGGTCAGGGGCGCGCTGAACGGAATCGCAGACTCAGGCGGAGTAGCGGATGGGTTCACGGGGCTCCTCGTTGATCGACGCTGGGCGGTCCGACTGCCGGCAGTTGGACCCGGACTTGTGTTCCGGCACCAGGCGCGCTGACGAGCGTCATCGTCGCACCGATCTGGATCGCCCGCGAGCGCATGTTGGGCGTGCCCAGGTGACCGAGCAGCGGCCCGACCTCCGTATTGAAGCCTTTACCGTTGTCGCTGATCGCGATCTCCAGCCCATCGAGCTCACGGTCGCTCACCTGGACGGACGCGCGGGTCGCCTTCGAATGGCGGGCAACATTGCTGAGTGCCTCGTTGGTGATGCCCAGGATCTGGGCCGTGACTTCAGCGCCCGGTTCCTGACGGATGCCGGTCGTACGGAGTTCGATGTCGATGACCGTGTTGTGCCGGAACTCCTCGACCAGGGTGGCGAGGCCGCCCAGCAGCGACGTGCCGCCAAGGAGCTCCGGCCGCAAGCCGAAGATGAAATTTCGGATGTCGCGGATGGTCATGTGCAGGTCGTCGATCGCAACCTCCACCCGGCGGACGACCTCGGCCGGATCCTCGGCCATCAGCTCGGCCACGTCCTCGAGCGACAGGCCGACGGCGTAGATGCTCTGGATGATCCCGTCGTGGAGGTCCTTGCCGATCCGCTCACGCTCATCCACGACCGCCAGGCGTTGGACCTGTTCGTGCAGCCGGGCATTCTCGATCGCGATCCCCGCATGCCGGGCAAAGATCTCGACCAGTCCCTCGTCCTCCGCACTGAAGACGGCCGACCCCTGCTTGTTGGTCAGATACAGGTTACCGATCGATCGACCCTTCACAGTCACCGGCACGCCCAGGAAGCTGTGCATCGATGGATGGTTGGGCGGGAAACCTGACGACTGCGGGTGATCCGAGATCTCGGCGATGCGGAATGACTGGCTCCCGCGGATGATCAGGCCGAGGAGTCCGTGGCCGCGCGGCAGTGCGCCGATCTTGAGCCGGTCCGCCGGGCTGAGCCCACTCGTCACGAAGCGTTCGATCAGGCCCCGGCCATCGACGATCCCCAGGGCGGCGTACTGGGCACCGACGAGCGGCCGGACCTGGTCGACGATGACCTGGAGTGCCTGGTCGACCGACACGACGCCGGCAATCGCCTCGGTCGCGGCGTCGAGGGCGCTGTAGACCGCCACCGACCTCGGGAGCTTGTCGGCCACGGGCGATTCGTCCTTCATCCGGCGAGGGTACCGCGTCGACGGCGGGCGATGGGGTCCCAGCGCGGGCAATCGGGCTTTGGGCCGGATGGCCCCCCCTTTCGGGACCGATGGACGCTGCCCTCGATCTGGCAGGCGCACACGATCCGCGGATGGACCGCACGACGTCACTGCCCGATCACGTCCAGCGGGTCCTG
>JBBRIM010000192.1:0-5208 GCA_038221095.1 Candidatus Limnocylindrales bacterium | reverse complement strand
CGTCGGCACGCCGGACGCTCTCCTGCCGACCGATGAGCTCCAGAACAAGACCGGCACGACCGTGGCCGTCCGCGATGTCTCCTTTGACGTGGCCCACGGCGAGGTCTTCGTGGTCATGGGCCTGTCCGGCAGTGGCAAATCGACGCTCGTACGCTGCCTCACCCGGCTGATCGAGCCGACGGCCGGTGAGGTGCTCCTCGATGGCGAGGACATCGGCAAGGCCGACGCGGAGCGCCTGCGCGAGCTGCGTCGCCGCCGCTTCGCCATGGTCTTCCAGCACTTCGGACTGTTGCCCCATCGGAAGGTGATCGATAACGTCGCCTACGGCCTCGAGATTCGAGGTGTCGGCCGGACCGAACGCCACGCCAGGGCGAACCAGATGCTCGACCTGGTTGGTCTCGCCGGCTACGACCGGCGCTATCCCGACCAGCTCTCGGGCGGTCAGCAGCAGCGGGTCGGACTGGCCCGGGCGCTCGCCGTCGACCCCGAGGTGATGCTCTTCGACGAGCCCTTCAGCGCGCTCGACCCGCTGATCCGGCGGGACATGCAGAACGAGGTGATCCGGCTCCACAGCGAAGTTGGCAAGACGATGATCTTCATCACCCACGACCTGGCCGAGGCGCTCAAGCTGGGTGACCACATCGTGATCATGCGCAACGGTTCGATTGTCCAGGCTGGCCGGCCGGAGGACCTGGTCGGGGCCCCGGCCGACGATTACGTCGCCGATTTCGTGCGGGATGTGCCGAAATCCCATGTCCTGACCCTGCGCTGGGCGATGCGCCCGATCGGCCCGAATGACCCGATCGACGGACCCGAGTTTCCGCCCACCACCGTCATTCGCTCGGCGATCCACGCCGCGGCCTCCACAACCAAGCCGATTCGGGTCGTCGAGAACGGGCAGTTGCTGGGCGTCGTTGACCAGGCTCACATCCTGTCGGTCATCGCCGGGGGCGACCCGACGCCGTGACGGCCGGATCGATCCTGTTGGGCGGCCGGGCGGAGTTCCAGCTCTCGCGTGGCCGGCGGCTGGCCCTCCTGCTGGGCGCCTGGGCCGTGCTCTACCTCGTCTTCAACGGCAGGCTCAGCCTGCCCCACAGCGACGACGCTCCGTTGTTCCAGTCGCTCAACGGGGTGCGCGACTGGGTCGACGCAAACCGGGATACGCTGCCCCTGTTCGTGTACGTCCTCGCTCCGATCCGGGACGGGATCGGCTGGCTGATCGACGCCCTCAGCTGGGTCTTCAGCAACGTCAGCTGGATCGGGGTCACGGCCATCTTCGGGGCGATGGGCCTGGTCTTCGTCGGCTGGCGGACGGCCACCCTGGTGGTCGGCAGCTTCGTGGCCTTTGGCCTGCTGGGCCTGTGGGACCAGGCCATCCAGACGCTCGTCCTGATCCTGGTGGCCGTGGCCCTCTCGCTGGTGATCGGGATGCCCCTCGGGATCGTGGCCGGCCGGAGCGACCGCTTCCTGCGGCTGCTCACGCCGATCCTCGACGTGATGCAGATCATGCCCACGTTCGCCTACCTCGCCCCGCTCACCCTGGTCTTCCTGATCGGGCCGCCGGCGGCGACGATCGCGACCATGATCTACGCCCTGCCGCCGGCGATCCGGATCACCGCCCTGGGCATCCGGGGTGTCTCGTCGGAAACGGTCGAGGCCGCCGATTCACTGGGTTCGACCAGCTTCCAGATCCTGCGCAAGGTGCAACTGCCGATGGCCCGCAGCACGATTGGCCTGGCCGTCAACCAGACGATCATGATGGCCCTCTCGATGGTCGTGATCACCGCCCTGATCAACGCCCCCGGCCTGGGTGAATCGATCATCCAGTCACTGATCAAGCTGAACCTGGGCCAGACCTTTGACGCGGGACTTGCCATCGTCCTGCTGGCCATGGTCCTCGACCGTCTGACCGCCAGCGCCAGCAAGGTCAGCGATCGGCGCCACCGGGGCCTCGATCCGGCATCACCCATCCGGCGCCGGGCCTTCGTGACCGGTACGTGGGTGACGGCCGGCATCCTCGTGATCGGATCGGCCATCCTGGCCATCCCGCAGAGCTTCCCGGCGGACATCCAGGGGGATCTCGCCAGTCCGATCAACTCGATCGGTGACTGGATCGAGGCGAACCTGTACGTGATCACCGGTGGAATCAAGGACCTATTCTCACAGTTCGTGCTCGATCCGCTCCAGACCGTCCTGACCGGCTCGCCCTGGCCGCTGATCATCGTGGTCGCCGCCGGGATTGCCTGGATCATCAGCGGCCGGCGGGCGGCGATCTCCTCGGCCATCGCGCTGCTCCTCGTCGTCGGGATGCAGCTCTGGGAGCACTCGATGGAGACCCTTGCGCTGGTGATCATCTCGGTCGTGATCACGATGCTGATCGGGATCACCACGGGCGTGATGGCGGCCCGCAGCAACCTCTTCTCGGCAATCATCCGGCCGATCAATGACGCGGCCCAGACGATGCCCGCCTTTGTCTACCTCCTGCCGGCGGTGGCCCTGTTCGGGGCAACCCGGTTCACCGGGATCCTGGCCGCCGTGATCTACGCCGTCCCGGCCGTCGTACGGCTGGTCGAGGACGGCGTGCGCGGTGTCTCGCCGACTGCGATCGAAGCGGCCACCGCGGCCGGTTCGAGCCGCCTCCAGATGATCTTCAAGGTCCAGCTGCCGATGGCCCGCCGCTCGCTCCTGCTGGCCACCAACCAGGGGGTCGTGCTGGTCCTGGCGATGGTCGTCGTGGCCGGCCTGGTTGGAGCCGGTGCGCTCGGTTACGACGTGATCGCCGGGTTCTCCCAGTTCACCGACTTCGGCAAGGGGATGGCCGCCGCGATCTCGATCGTCCTGCTCGGTGTCCTGCTCGACCGGATCACCCAGGGGGCTGGGGCCAGGACCACGACCGCCAGCGCGGCGCGGACGGCCCGGGCGTTCTTCTCGGCCCGAGCAGTCGGGGCATCATGAGCGCCGGCCGAGTTAGCCGTGACTGAACGAAGCCACTGATCAGATTCGCCCTCATGCCGGAATTCGGCGAGGGCGAGACAATCCGGCGGCCATCGAGTCGGGGCCGTCAACTGGGAAAGGAGCAATCGTGAGCCTCAGGGGCACCATCACCGGGCGGCTGACCGTGGGTCTGGCCGTTTCGGCCCTCGTTTTCTCCGCCTGCACCGGAGCGGCAGCGACGGCATCGCCGGAGGCCAGTTCGGCCCCCAGCACAGCCGCCAGTCCGTCGTCCGCGGCCGTCAGCAGCCAGCCGAGCGTCGCCGCGAGCCTGGCGCCGTGCGGCACCGTCAACATCGCCGAGAACGCCTGGGTGGGCTACCAGGCCGACGCTGCCGTCGTGAGCTACCTCCTCGAGAAGAAGCTCGGCTGCAAGGTCGTCAAGAAGACGATCGACGAGTCTGTCTCGTGGCAGGGCTTCCCGACCGGCCAGGTCGACGCCATTCTCGAGGTCTGGGGCCACAAGGACCTGTACGCCAAGTACGTCACGACCGACAAGACGGCCGTTGATGCCGGCCCCAACGGCGCCCAGGGCGTCATCGGCTGGTTCGTCCCGAAGGCCTTCGCCGATGCCAACCCGGACATCCTGACTGCGGCCACGAACCCGCAGATCCTCAACAAGTACGCCGATCAGTTCAAGACGTCGGAGTCCGGCAACCTTGGCCAGCTTCTCGACGGCGACCCGACCTTCGTCACCGAGGATGCCGGGATCATTGCCGGCCTCGGCCTCAACTACAAGGTTGTCTACTCGGGTAGCGAGGCGGCCTCGGACAAGGCGATCAAGGCGGCCGTCGACCAGGGCAAGCCGATCCTGGCCTACTACTACACCCCGAACTGGTTCAGCACCAAGGTGGACCTCGTCCACGTCCCGCTTCCCGCGGCCACTCCGGGCTGCGACACGAACCCCCACAAGATCACCTGCGACTACCCGCCCTACGACGCCCTGTACAAGGTCGTCTCGTCGAAGCTCGCGACAAGCGGTAGCCCGGCGTTCACCCTGATCAAGAACTTCAAGTGGACCAACGCGGACCAGAACACCGTCGCCGCGTACATCGCCAACGACAACATGACCGACGACCAGGCGGCCCAGAAGTGGGTCGATGCCAACCCGACCATCTGGGCGGCGTGGATGCCCTGACCGTCCGGACGCTCCGGATCTGAGCCACACCGCCCGGTCGTCAAACGGCCGGGCGGTGTGATGTCCGCTGCCTGCTATCGTGGCGCCATGGACACGGCCGTGCGATCCGAGCTCGCTCCGGGCGTGGTGCTCGGAGAGGTGCCAGGACCCGTCGCGCCACTCGTCGTCTGCTGGCTCGGGCGGGTCGCCTACCGGGACGGCTGGGCACTCCAGCGCGAGCTGGTTGAGGCCCGCGTTGCCGGGACGATTCCCGATCAGCTCCTCCTGCTCGAGCACCCTTCGGTCCTGACCCTCGGGCGGCATGCCGACGAGAGCCACGTGCGGGCCTCCGCCGCCGAGCTCGAGCGGCGCGGGATCGAAGTGATTCGGGTCGAGCGTGGCGGCGAGGTGACCTACCACGGGCCGGGCCAGCTGGTCGCCTACCCGATCCTCGCCCTGTCGCGCCGCGGGCTGCTCATTCGGCCGCTCGTGCGGGCCCTGGAAACCGCGCTCGCCGAGACTTGCCGCGAGCTCGGGGTCACGGCTGGGCCGCGCGCCGGCCACCCCGGCTGCTGGGTTGAACCGGAGGGCGGGCGGTCACGCAAGATCGGGGCACTGGGCCTGCGGGTGGAGCGGGGGGTGTGCTTTCACGGCATCGCCCTGAACGTCGACCCTGTCCTGGCCGATTTCGAGCTGCTCGATGCGTGCGGGATGCCCGGGCTGATCTCGACCTCGATCGCCGCCGAACTTGGTCGGCCTGGCGAGCCGCCGTCGACCGCTGCGGTCGCCGTCGCGGGCGCGATCTTCGCCCGGGCGCTGGCCGGGCAGCTCGGCGCTGAGGTGGTCGGCGACTTGCCGGCCTGACCGTCCGATGGCCGCCGGCCTGTTCGAACTTCGGCGTGACGCGATCACGGGCTGGTGGGTCGCAACCATCGTCGACCGCGCCTTCCACCGCGACCGGTTCGCCCTGGCGGCCGCCCCGGTGGACCAGCCCGATGGCTGTCAGAACTGTCGCGAGCCGGCCGGCGACGGGGTTCGCCTGCGGACGCTCAAGGATTTCGCGTTCCACGTGGTCGGGACCGAGGATGAGGCGCGCAAGC
>JBBRIM010000191.1:0-5269 GCA_038221095.1 Candidatus Limnocylindrales bacterium | reverse complement strand
GGATCCAGTACGACACGACGATCAACGACTGGCACACCTCGGCCAACTCGGCCCGGATCTACGCCTCGAACCCGTGCTCCGAGTACATGTTCCTGAACGACACGGCGTGCAACCTGGCCAGCCTCAACCTGATGCAGTTCGTCCGGCCCGACGGCGAGTTCGACGTCGAGTCCTACCGCTACGCCGCCCGGGTGACGATCACGGCCCAGGAGATCCTGGTCGATAACGCCAGCTATCCCACGCCCCGGATCGAGGAGAACTCGCATCGCTTCCGGCCGCTCGGGCTGGGCTATGCCAACCTCGGGGCCCTGCTGATGAGCCGGGGGCTCGCCTACGACAGCGAGGAGGGTCGCAACTACGCGGCCGCCCTGACCGCGATCATGCACGGCGAGGCGTATCGCCAGAGCTCGGTCATCGCCCGCGATCACGGCGGCCCATTCCACGACTACGCGATCAACGAGGGCCCGTTCCTGCGGGTGATCGGCAAGCACCGCGACGCGGCCTACCAGATCCCGTCCGACCAGGCTGTGCCGGCGGACATGATCCAGGCGGCCCGGGTCGTCTTCGATGACGCTCTCGACCTCGGCCGGAAGTTCGGCTATCGCAACGCCCAGGTTACCGTCCTCGCGCCCACCGGCACGATCGCGTTCATGATGGATTGCGATACGACCGGGATCGAACCGGACATCGCCCTGATCAAGTACAAGAAGCTCGTCGGCGAAGGCTTCCTCAAGATCGTCAACCAGACGGTCCCGGCTGCCCTCAAGAAGCTGGGCTACGCACCCGAGCAGGTCGAGGAGATCCTGGCCTACATCAACGAGCGTGAGACGATCGAAGGTGCCCCGTATCTCAAGGCCGAGCACCTGCCCGTCTTCGACTGCGCGTTCAAGCCGGTCAACGGCGAGCGCTCGATCAGCTACATGGGCCATGTCCGGATGATGGCCGCGGTCCAGCCCTTCCTGTCGGGCGCGATCAGCAAGACCGTCAACATGCCCGAAGCCGCCACCCCGGAACAGATCCAGGAGGTCTATCTCCAGGGCTGGAAGCTCGGCCTGAAGGCGATCGCGATCTATCGCGACGGCAGCAAGCGCAGCCAGCCGCTCAGCACCGGTAAGAAGAAGGACAGCGGCGAGGAGATCGATACCGGGCTGGTGGCCGAACTCCGGGCCCAGCTCGCGGTCGCCCAGGCCGAGGCCAAGAAGCCCCACCGACGCCGGCTGCCGGTTGAACGTGCCGCGGTCACCCACAAGTTCGACGTCGCTGGCCACGAGGGCTACATCACGGTCGGCCTGTACCCCGACGGTCAGCCCGGCGAGATCTTCCTGAAGATGGCCAAGGAAGGTTCGACGGTCTCCGGCCTGATGGACTCGCTGGCCACCTCGGTCAGCCTGGCCCTCCAGTACGGCGTGCCGCTGCGCGACCTCGTCAACAAGTTCGCCCATGTCCGGTTCGAGCCCAGTGGCTTCACCGGCAACCAGGAGATCCCGATCGCGAAGTCGATCGTCGACTACGTCTTCCGCTGGATGGGAAGCCGCTTCCTGCCGGCCGACGAGAAGGCCCAGATCGGCCTGATCGATCGCGGCGCAATCGTCGACTCGGCGCCTGTCTCGTTCGGAGCCGTGTCGCTGTCCGTGGCTCCGGAGTCGGACGTCCCGGCGGCGGCCGAGGCAGCGGACGACGACCGGCCGATCGCTACTGCAACGGCGGTCGCGACCGAACCGGCGCCGGTCTCGTTCAAGCTGCCGGTCGTCGAGTCGATCGCCCATACGGCCACCGGCAACGAGCACGCAAACGGCAATGGCAACGGCCACGCCGCCGTGCTCGGCGCCTCGCTGGGCACGACCCGGGTCGCCTTCCAGGTCCAGGAGGACTCGCCCTCCTGCGCCGAATGCGGCTCGATCATGGTTCGCAACGGCAGCTGCTACAAGTGCCTCAACTGCGGCTCAACCTCGGGCTGCAGCTGACCATCGCCTTGGGTGCCTTAGGCCCCAGTCGAGGATCCGAGGGGCCGCGGTCGCAGGACCGGCGGCCCCTCTTCTCGTTCCTGGGCCGGGTCGGCGGTGGGCGGCCCGATTGCGGCGGCCAGATTGTGGCGGCCGCCGTCCGCCCCGATGGGGGCGTGGACTCGAGTACGGCGGGCGGGGCCGGGGTTCGGGCAGGCGGGTTGCGGCGTGGGCCCGCGTCTGGCGCATGGCCAGGTTCGGGCGGCCGGGTTCTCCGGCAGCCGGGTTGCGGCGCTGGAGGCCTCGGATGCCCGGCGCGAGGGGCCTTAAGCCACTTCGTGCTCGCTGCATGGTCACTGCGAGCGTGCCGATTCCGGTAAGGCCACCAGGCGAGGCCTCAGCCCCTCGGCCGAGGCCCGATCGAGCTCATTTTACGCCCGAGTCGAGCGTGGCCCGCGCCTCCAAGATTCGGCGGGGAGACCCACAACGGGCTTTTGGCGCGAGCTGATAGCCACGGTGACCATGCAGCGAGCATGCCGGGTCCAAGGTGCCTGTCACGTGGCACAACACGGGCGAACTGTCTGCTGCCATCGTCCTGATGGATTAGTGTCCGAAGTGTCGCGGAGGGCTCGACAACACGCTTCCGCCGCGGCCCAATCGACAGCGGCGGCGCATACGATCGCCTCGAGATAGCCGCGTCGAACACTCCGCTTCATTTGGCCTACTTCCAGGGGCCGTTGCCGGCGATCTTCTCGACGGTCATCCGGATGACGTAACCGGGCGGCGGGTCGGGCATCGGCGGGAAGTGCACACCCGGGCTGATGTAGATCCAGGCCAGGCGCTGCAGCAGCGCCGCCGCCCCACCCTCGGTCACCCGGGCCCGGCCGCGCAGGACGAGGTAGTTGTCGAGCTGGTATTCGGTCCGGCCGGGCGCCGCGAACGACATGGCGATCCGGCCGTTGGCCCGGAGGTTGCGCAGCTTGGCCTGGTCGCCCAACGTGCCGATCACGATCTCGCCGTCCTCGACGCCCACCCACGCAACCGAGACTTGCGGAGAACCGTCGGGATCGATCGTCACGACGTGCGCGAGCGGTCCACTTGCGATGAACTCGACGATCGACGCTGACAGGCCGGACACGAACGCATCGTAGTCGAGCGGGCTGGATGGCAGAGCGAGCCACCCGGCGACCCGGTGGGTGCAGGCCTTGTCTTATCCTGTACCGGTGGCCCTCTACAAACTGACCGAGCCGAAGGACCTCGTCGCGCCCACGATGATCGCGGCCTTCGATGGCTGGGTGGATGCCGGCGCCGCTGCGACGACGACCGCCGCCCACGTGGCCGATGGCGGCACGCTTGTTGCGAGTTTCGAGAGCGACCTCCTGTTCGACTATCGCGCCCGGCGGCCGACCCTCGACATTCGCGACGGCCGGATGATCTCGCTCACCTGGCGCGAACTGACCATTCGGCATGTTCGGATCGGCGAGCGCGACCTGCTGGTCCTCACCGGGGTCGAGCCGGACTTCCGCTGGCGCGAGTTCTGCGACGCGATCCTCGATATCGCCAGCCGGCTGGGGGTGGTCCAGTGGATCAGTCTCGGGGCGATCCCGGCCGCGGTGCCCCACACCCGCTCGGTGCCGATCATGGGCACGGAATCGGAGGCCGGCCTCCTGCGAGCCAACGTCCGACCCGGTCCCGACGGCCTGCTACGGGTCCCGGCGGCCGTCCTGTCGGTCCTCGAACTGATGATGGCCCGCTCGGGCACTGCCGCCCTCGGCTATTTCGCCCAGGTCCCCCACTACGTGTCCGGCTCGTACCCGGTCGCCTCGCTGGCCCTGCTCCGGGCACTCGAACGCCATCTCGGGATCACCATTCCCGCGGGACCGCTCGAGGAAGAGGCGCGTCTCCTCGGGACTCATCTCGATTCGCTGGCGAAGGGCGACGAGACCACGCGGGCCTACGTCGAGCGGCTGGAATCGATGGTCGATGAGGAGCGCCTGCCGGCCGGCGATGAGCTGATCTCCGAGATCGAGCGCTTCCTGCGCGAGACCGGCAGCGGGGGCAATCCGCGAAGCTGACTCCGAGGCGGGCCTGGCGCCGAAGCCGGGCCCTCAGCGCAGCGCGACCAGCCGGGGCAGGACCAGCTCGGCAACCCGAATCGCGATCGCCGAAGTCGGCGCCTCGATCCAGAGGGCCGGATCAGCCGTGCTCCTGGCGATCCTGACGCTGAGCACAGCCTCGCCGCTCAGCCCACCCGCTGGGAAGTCTGCCCCGATTGCCGGGTAGCCGCCCACGAGCAGGGTGTGGGCATCGCGATGGAAGTTGATCAACGTTGCCTGGCCCGAAAAGCCGAGCCGGGTGAATTCGATCTCGATGTACGTGCCGGCCTGCGCCCTGTCAGCCCCCAGGTAGAAGCAGGTACTGGCCTGGCCGATCGTGCCGAGATCGCTGGGAGCCTGGGCGAGTGGGCGGCGGAGCAGGCTGGTCGCCTCCGCGACCGAGATCAACGGGCAGACCTGGTCGGCGCTGAGGGAGGGCATCCGCGAACTGTCGATGGCCGGATCCACGGCTGCCGGTCCGACGCAGGCCGACAGGGCGACGGCAATGACCCCGGCGAGCACGATTCGGGCAGGACGCACGAGCGAGACTCTACTCGATCATTGTCCCGACCCCGGCGACTGGGCTACGCTCACCCAGATGAACCCGACCATTGAAGCGGCACCTGGCGCGGGCTCCGTCCTGCCGATCCGGACCGTGACTGCCACGCGCTACGTGACCCCGCTGCGGGAGGGCGGCTCGCTGCCCGGCCTGCTCGAGGCGGACGATGATGGGCTGTACGTCGTCAAGTTCCACGGCGCCGGCCAGGGGCCGCGCGTCCTCGTCGCCGAGCTGATCGCCGGCGAGCTCGGCCGCGTCCTCGGCCTGCCCGTACCCGAGATTGTGCTCGTCGAGCTCGACCCGGCCCTGGCCCCGGCCGAACCGGATTCCGAGATCCAGGAGCTGCTCCAGCGCAGCCCCGGTCTCAACCTGGGCCTCGATTTCCTGCCCGGCGCGCTGGCCTTCCGCCCGATGACCGAACTCGATCCGGAGCTCGCCGCCGACATCGTCTGGTTCGACGGCCTGATCACGAACATCGACCGCACGGTCAAGAACGTCAACCTGCTCGTCTGGCACCACCAACTCTGGCTGATCGACCACGGCGCCTCGCTGTACATCCATTTCACCTGGCGCGATCCCGCAGCTCACGCCCGGCGGCCGTTCCCCAGGATTGCCGACCACGTCCTGCTGCCGTACGCCTCGTCGATCGAGGCAGCCGATGCCCGGCTGGC
>JBBRIM010000190.1:0-5274 GCA_038221095.1 Candidatus Limnocylindrales bacterium | reverse complement strand
AACAACTCACCAAAGCTCTTGCCCAGGATCAGGGCCAGCTCGGCGATCGGATGGCGCTCCCGAACCGATAGGTAGGGCTGCTCCGGGACGTCAACCGTGCTGATCTCGTAGTCCATGTCGCTTCCTCCGTCAAGAAATGGTGGCGGGCCGCCTCCCCCGAACGAACGGCCCTCCACCTCGACTGGCACGATCGCCGGTCCCGCCGACGATCGGGCGCTTCAGACGACTTCTACCTTGACGTGCCTGGGCTGGACCTCCTCGCTCTTGGGCAACGTCAATGTCAGCAGGCCATCCTCGAAGGTGGCCTTGGCAACCTCGGCCTTGATCGCCGTCGGGACGGTGAAGCGGCGGGTGAACGACCCGCGGCTGAGCTCCTTCTCGACGTAACCGGCCTCGTTCACTTCCTTCTCTTCCTTGAAGGTACCGGTGATCGTGACCAGGTCCTCGGCAATCGTGATGTCGACATCAGCCGGCTTGACACCCGGCAGCGCGATCTTGGCGATCACGGCCTCGGGCGTCGTGTACAAGTCGAGAGCGGGCACGACTTCCCGCTCAGCGTTGCTGAGCCACAGCGGCCGGTAGAACCGCTCGTCGAATAGCCGCTCCACCGTGTCCCGGAAGGACGCGATGTCGGCGACCGGTGATGGACGACGGATGAGCGTCATCACTGGACCCTCCTGTCCGGACGGGCCGCCCGGTCCCAGAGGCGGGGGCCTGCCATTCGGCCCGTTCCTCGCCGCTATTGTCGGCCGGCCCGGGACCGCGGGCTAGAGCCATCCGGCCCATTGTTGGTTGCCGGCCCGGAAGTGGGGCCGTTCGGCACCCCAGACCGCATCGAATGGCCGTTGCCGGGGAACCCCCGGGGGGCAATGCTCGAGGCCACGGACCCTGTGTTTGGAGGCATCCCGATGACCTTGAACACGACCATCGATCGGCCGTACCCAGAACTCCTCGAATGGCTCGCCAGGGAGGATGTCGAGTATGAGATGCATGAGCACGACCCGGCCTTTCGGGCCGCGGAGGTCGCCGCTGCCGAGGGCGTCGACCCGCTGACGTTCGCCAAGGTGGTTGGCGTCAGCACGGAGGATGCCCGGACGGTCCTGCTCGTGCTCGAGGCAACCGACCAGGTCGACCTCGACAAGGCCTGCCGGGCCCTTGGAACGCCGGCCGTTCGGCTGCTGACCGAACACGAGCTGAAGGCGATCGCCCCTGGTTGCCCAGCCGGCACGATCCCGGCCGTGGCCTCGCTCTTCGGATTGACCATGCTTGTCGACCACGCCGTCCGCGATGACCCGGCGATCAGCTTCAACGCCGGCAGCCATCGCTTCAGCGTGCGGGTCGAACGGGAGGGCTGGGAGCGCGCCTGCGCCGTCACCTACGCGGATCTCGCCGCGAAGGGTGAGAGCGGGCCCGCCTGGGCGAACTCGTGATGCGCGCGCAGCGCCCGGCGTCGGCGCCGGAAGCGGCAGTCGAGCGGCAGGTCACCATCATCTGGATCGACGCGCGTGCCGCCGTGATCGGCCAGTGGCGGGACGAACAGGCTCGGCTCGAGCGGCTCGAGTCCGACGTGCCGGCCCACCACCGCTCCACCGGTCATGTCCGCCACGATCCCACCTTGCATGGCGGGGGCGGCCCGGGCAGTGCCGGCGAGCCCAATCGGCTCGAGCACCTGCGCCAGTTCGTGGACCGGGTCGCCGACCGCCTGCCGGCCGGCGACGATCTCCTGATCCTCGGTCCGGGAACCGTTCGCGAACATCTCGAGCGGCGCGTCCGCGAACTTGACGAACACCACGGACGGTCCCGCGCGGTGGCCTGTGAGCCAGCCGCCCGGATCACCGACCGCCAGCTGATCGCGCGGCTCCGCCACGTCATCGGCGCGGATCCGCGCCGGGGCTGGCTGGAGCAGACCCCAGGAGGGCAGTGATGACACCCCAGCGAGTCCTGATCATGGGTGCGGCCGGCCGCGACTTCCACGACTTCAACGTGGTCTATCGGACGGATCCGGCCTTCGAGGTCGTGGCTTTCACGGCCACCCAGATCCCGGGGATCGCCGACCGCCGCTACCCGCCCCAGCTCGCCGGCCCGCTCTACGAGGGGGGCATCCCGATCGTGCCCGAAAGTGAGCTCGAGCGGGTCATCCACGACGAGCACGTCGACACGGTCGTCTTCGCCTACAGCGACGTGGCCGACCAGACCGTCATGCATGCTGCCGCCCGCGCCCTCGCGGCCGGGGCCGACTTCACCCTCCTCGGGCCCAATCGGACGATGCTCAAGAGCATCCGCCCGGTGATCGCGGTCGGGGCCACCCGGACCGGCGCCGGCAAGAGCCAGACCACCCGCTATATCGCGGCCCTGCTTGCCGAGAAGGGCATCAACCCGGTCGTCATCCGCCATCCGATGCCGTACGGCGACCTCGTCGCCCAGCGGGTCGAGCGTTTTGCCACGTACGACGACCTCGACCGGTTTGAGACGACGATCGAGGAGCGCGAAGAATACGAACCACACCTCGACGCCGGGCGGATCGTGTACGCCGGCGTGGACTACGAGGCGATCCTGCGGCAGGCCGAGGTCGAGGCCGACGTCATCCTGTGGGACGGTGGCAACAACGACTTCCCGTTCTACCGGCCCGACCTCTTCGTCGTCGTGGCGGACCCGCTCCGCCCGGGCGACGAGCGGCTCTACCATCCCGGCGAGACGAACGTCCGGATGGCCGACGTCGTGATCATCAACAAGGTCGACTCGGCCGACCTGGCCGTGGTCGAGGCCGTCGAGGGCTCGATCCGCGAGCTGAACCCCCGGGCGGCGATCCTGCGGGCCCGCTCCGACCTGACCCTGGTCGGGGCGCCGATCGCGGGCAAGCGGGTCGTGGTCGTCGAGGACGGCCCCACCCTGACCCACGGCGGGATGCACTACGGCGCTGGGATCGTCGCCGCCCGGCGCTTCGGCGCGGCCGCGATCGTCGACCCCCGGCCGGAGGCCGTGGGTTCGATCCGGCAGGTCCTCGAGCGCTATCCGGCGCTCGAGCCGCTCGTGCCGGCGATGGGCTACGACCCGCAGCAGATCGAGGAGCTCGAGGCCACCCTGAACGCCGTCGACGCCGATCTGGTCCTGGCTGGAACGCCAATCGACCTGACCCGCGTGCTCAAGCTGAACAAGCCGATCACCCGGGTGCGCTACGAGCTGGCTGAGGCGGGCGGCACGCCGTTGGCCGAATTGATCGAGCCCATCGTCCGGCTGGTCCGGACACCAGTCGCGGCCGGAGCGTGATGCGATGGCCGGGCCGATGGTCGCGCTGCCGCCGCTCGTGGCGGCAGCCTCCAATCCTGCGGGACCGCCGCGCCACTTCCTGACGTTGGGCGAGCTCGGGCCGGCCGGCCTGCGCTCGCTGCTCGACCTGACCGGCCGCCTGAAGCGCGACCCCGGCGCGTTCCGGGGCCGCCTGGCCGGCGGCCGGGTCGGGATGATCTTCGACAAGCCCTCGACCCGGACCCGGGTCAGCTTCGAATCCGCGGCCTGGCTGCTCGGGATGCTCCCGATCGTCCTCCGCCCGGACGAGCTCCAGCTGGGCCGGGGCGAGACGATCGCCGATACCGCCCGGGCCCTCTCACTCTATCTCGACGCGCTGACGGTTCGAACGTTCGCCCAGGCCTCGCTCGAGGAGCTGGCGAGCGCCGCCTCGATTCCGATCGTCAACGCCCTCACCAACGAGCATCACCCCTGCCAGGCGCTGGCCGACGCGATGACCCTCGAGGAGGAGTTCGGGACGCTCGTCGGGTTGCGGGTTGCCTTCGTGGGTGACGGCGACAACGTCTGCCACTCGCTGATCCAGGCCGCCGGACTGGCCGGGATCGAGCTCCGGATCGCCACGCCGCCGGGCTACGAACCGTCCACGGCCATCGTCAACGAGGCACGCCGCCAGGCACTCCTCAGCGGTGGCTCAATCAGCCTGAGCCACGATCCGGCCGAGGCCGTGCTCGGGGCCGAGGCCGTCTACGCCGACGTCTGGACGTCGATGGGCCAGGAGGCCGAGGGTATCGCCCGAAGCGAGGCCTTCGCCGGGTTCCGGGTCGATGCGCGCCTGATGAAGCGAGCCAGCCAGACGGCGATCTTCATGCACTGCCTGCCGGCTCACCGCGGCCAGGAGGTCACCTCCGACGTGATCGACGGACCGGCATCGAGGGTCTGGCCGCAGGCCGCCAACCGGCTCCATACGGAGACCGCCCTGCTGTACACGGTCCTGACCGGGGACAGCAACGGGGCGCGCCTGCCATGAGCCGGGTCGTGCTGGCCCTCGGCGGCAACGCCCTGATCCGGCGCGGCGAAGCGGGCTCGACCGTCGTCCAGCGGCGCAACCTGCTGGGCGCGGCACGGGCCATCGCGGACCTGGAGCGCCTCGGGCACGAACTGGTCCTGACCCACGGCAACGGGCCGCAGGTGGGCTACCTGGCAATCGAGGCCGACGCTGCCCGGGATACGGTTCCGCCACCGCCGCTCGACGTCCTCGTGGCCGAGTCGCAGGGCCAGATCGGTTACCTGCTCGCCCAGGCGCTCCAGACCCAATTCGCCATGGAGGGCCGCGAGCGAACGATCGCCGTCGTCCTGTCTCAGACGGTGGTGAACCCGGCCGATCCGGCGTTCGACGCGCCGTCCAAGCCGGTCGGGCCGATGTATGACGAGGCGACCGCCCGGGCGCTGGCCACCGAACATGGCTGGACCATCGCCCCTGACGGATCCGGCTGGCGTCGCGTGGTGGCCTCGCCGCTGCCGCTGGAGATCGTCGAAGCGGCCAGCATCCGTGCCCTGATCGACGCGGGCACGCTCGTGATCGCGTCCGGTGGGGGCGGTATCCCCGTCAGCCGGACCGAGGCGGGTGCGCTCGTTGGCCTCGAGGCAGTGGTTGACAAGGACCTCGCGGCGGTCGTGCTGGCCGAGGCAGTCGGGGCGGACGCACTGCTCCTGTTGACCGACGTCCCGGCGGTCCACCTTCGCTGGGGATCAACCGACGGAATGCCGATCCGCCAACTGGCCCTCGCAGGAGCCTCGGCCGGCATCCTCGATGGCACCTTTGCCGCGGGCTCGATGGGCCCCAAGGTCTCCGCCGCCGCCGACTTCGTGCGCCGGACCGGCGGGTACGCAGCCATCGGTGCCCTGGCCGACGCGGTCGCCGTCCTCGACGGCCGGGCCGGCACGCGGCTGGTCAGCGAAACCCTGGTCGGCGTGCACTGACGTCTGGCGCGGCGGGCCGGGACGGGCGCGCGGGTCGCGGGGCCGGGG
>JBBRIM010000189.1:0-5355 GCA_038221095.1 Candidatus Limnocylindrales bacterium | reverse complement strand
CCGCTGCCTCGACAGGGCTAGCTGCCACGACCGGGCTCGCTGCCGCGGCCGCGCTCTCTGCCGCGACAGGGCCGGCCGTCGGCAGCGTGAGCGGCAGGGTCCGCTGGCGGGGCGGAGCGGACGGACGACGCAGGCTCTTCGTCCTTGCTGCCGCCATGCTCGTGGGTGCCCTCACCCTCGCGATCGTGGTGGCCTGGCTCCTCGGCCAGCGCGGATTCCTGGCCGCCGGTCCAACCGACGTGGCCGGGTCGAGCCCCGCGGCCAGCCTGGCCACCAGCCTGGCCAGTCCGGCCGCAAGTCGGGTCAGCCCGTCCGTGAGTCCGAAACCGACGACCTCGGCCTCAGCCCCGCCTGTGAGCCCGCCCGGGAGCCCTTCCACGCGCCCGTCCTCCCTGCCGACGACCCACATCGTCGTCCGGGGCGAGACGCTCACCTCGATCGCGCGCCACTACGGGGTCACGCTCGCCGCCCTTGAGAAGGCAAACGGGATCAAGGACCCGAGTCTCATCGTCGTGGGCCAGCGCCTGATCATCCCGGCGCCGTGAGGCCCTGATGGCGCAGGAGAGGCCCTCACTTGCAGGATGGGTTATACTGCGGGCGGCACTTGTGCGCCTGGCTTTTCTTGGTGTGTGCCGGCGATAGAAAAGGGGGATGCGTGATGCGGCTACGAAATCGCCTGCTGGTCGGTGTGGCCGCGGGCATGATCCTCTCGCTGGCAGCCGCCATCTCGGTCCTGGGGTACTACGGCCAGGTGGTCGCCACCGTCACCGTGAGCGGTCCGGCCGGTAACGTCTCCTGCGGCACCACCTCCACCGTCACGGCCTTCGTCCAGGATACGCTCGGCAATCCGGACTCGGATGTGACCGTCTACTGGTCGTTCACCGGCGGCAACATCGCCGGGGACAAGTTCGTCCCACTCACCAGCGTCACGAACGCGCAGGGCATCGCGACCACTCGGGTCACCTTCGTCTGTCCGGGTTCGAACACACCCGCGAGCAGCCGGCTCGTGCACATCCAGGGCTTCGCCGATGCAATCACGGGCTCGATCACGGTATCGGTCACGACCCATGGCCTGCCGAGCACATCAACAGATCCGGCCGGCAGCACCTCGACCCTGACGGTCCTGGCGGCGGCCTTCGCCGTCCTCCTGGGCAGCTGGATCATCCTTCGTCGCGTTTCCGCTGCGCGGAGCTGACCTTCGCCCTTGATGGGCATTCCCGGGAGGCACCAGCGCGGCGGCTGACCGGGAATCCGGGTAGCCTGCAGCCATGGTGAGCGACGGCCCTCCCGAGCCGCATCGGCGCCGTCGCTCCGGCCGGCATCGCCACGCCTCGCGCTGGTCGATGTTCAGGAGTGGCAGCCCGGCGAGTCGCCAGTTCATTGCGCTCGGCGCGATTGGCCTGATCGCTCTTGCGGCCATCGCCACGGCAGTCATCCTGTCCGGTGGGTTCGGTGCCGGGCCGGTCGCCTCGACTGGATCCACTGGGCCGTCGCTCGGTCTACCAACCGGGAGCGGGGCGTCAGGCGCCGTCGCCACGGACACGCTCCCGCCGGTCAGCATCGTCTCTCCGAGCCCTTCTCCGAGCCAGCGGCCGCCCGGGATTATCGCCACCCGCATCGTGATCGCCCGCCTGGGGATCGACCAGCGGATCGTGGAAGGCGATGGGCTCGACGCTCCGATCGGCAAGGCGGCCCACTATCCCGGCACGGCCTGGCCGGGTGGAGGCTCGAACATCTACATCTACGGCCACGCCCGGGTGGGCATGTTCCTCTCGCTGTGGCAGGCCCGGGTGGGCGACAAGGTGGTCCTCACCCTGACCGATGGCACGACCCGGACGTATGTCGTCAGCAAGGTCCTCCCGCGCGTGCCCTGGAATGACGTCGCCTACCTCAATCCCACACCCACCGAGCAGCTGACCCTGCAGACCTCCACCTCGTATTACGCAACGGCGCCGCGCTTCGTCGTCATCGCCGTTCCCCAGTCGTGACCACCACCCCCGCGGCCACACGCCGGAAGCGGCGCCAGCGGCCTGTTCCGCGGCGCCGACGGATCATGGCCGTGATCCTGGGCGGGGCTGCGGTCTTCCTGCTGATCGGCCTGTGGCTGGCCGCCACGCGCTACCTGCCGGCCCTCGAAGAAGCTCGTGCCCTCCGGACGGACCTGGTCGCGCTGGCCGACCGCGCCCGCGCCGCCGGCGTCGGTTTGGACCGCCCGACCCTTGTCCAGCTCCAGGCCGACCTTCAGACGGCCGATGGCCACCTTGCGGACCTGCGCGACATGCTCGCGCGCGACCCGCTCGTGGGGCTGGCTCGATCGTTGCCGCCCAGCCGAGATGCGATCCGGGGTGCGGATGCGGTCGTCGCGGCGGGCGAGGATCTGACCGGCGCCGCCGCGGATGGGCTCACGATCGCCAACCAGTACGTCACGATCCGCGAGGCCCAGGCGGCCGCCGCCAGCGGCAGCGGCCCGACCAGCGGGAGCTCGGCACTGGCCGGACTGGTCGAGCTGATGGCCACCTCGCAGTCCAGCGTGAACGCCGCGATCGGGGCGCTGGACCGGGCCGATCAGGCCCTCGCGGCGGCCCCGGCGAACCTGCCCGGCCTGATCGCCGACGCGCGCGACGCGATGCGGGCGAAGATCGCCGAATTCGGGCCACCCCTGAAGGCCTACGCCCACGCGGCCGGGATCCTGCCCCAGGTCCTGGGCTGGAACGGCCCGCGGCGCTACCTGGTCCTGACCCAGGATCCGGCCGAGCTCCGGCCGACCGGCGGGTACATCGGGAGCTTCGGGATCATCGCCTTCGACAGGGGCCGGATCACCGAGCGCCATTTCCAGGATGTGTTCCTGCTGGACCTTCCCCCGACGTATCCGTTCGTCACGGCCCCGGGCCCGCTGGCAAACTACCTGCTCGGGCCGACGCAGTCGTGGCAGCTGGCCGACTCGAACTGGTCCCCGGACTTCCCCACCAGCGCGGCGGAGGCGATCCGGCTCTACCGCAACGAAGGGGGCAGCGGCCAGATCGATGGCGTGCTCGGCCTGACCACCTACACGATCGATCAGCTCCTCACCCTGACCGGGCCGATCGCGGTACCGGAGTATGCGGTGACGGTCAGCTCGGGCGAGACGACCCTCAAGGTTCTCCAGCTCACCCGCGCCGCGAAGGCGCCGGGGCTGAACCGCAAGGCCTTCCTGTCCACGTTCGCGGATCGCCTGTTCGGCACCCTCCTCGGCCTCGCGCCCCAGAAGTGGGCCGACCTCGCCGGCCAGGCAGATCGCTTCCGGGCGGAGCGGCTCTTCACGGCCTGGTTCGCCGATCCCGCCGCGGAGGCACTCACGGCTGACGCCGGGTTCGACGGCACCGTCCTCCAAACGGCCGGCGACTACCTCTACCCGGTCGACTCCAACGTCGCCCCGGTCTCCAAGCTCAACGCGGTAACGGACCGGGCACTCAGCCTGGGCGTCCAGCTCGACCAGTACGGCGACGCCCACGACAACCTGGACGTCGCCTGGACGAACCAGATCTTGACGGACCTTGGAGCTCCCTATCGTGCCCTGCCCACCCTCCAGGACCTGCGGGTGCTGGGGCTCTACTTCCGGCTGCTGGTGCCCGATCGGAGCCGGCTGGAAACGGTCTCCGGGGGCAGCTACCAGCGCCTCACGGCGCCGGCGGACATCGGGGCGGAGGCCGGCCGCGAGGTGATCGCCAACTACCTGCGCGTCCCCCCGGGCACCACCCACCTCGACTACGCCTGGGTGAGTCCGTACGCCGCGGACAGCGCGGACGATGGGACCTTCACGTATCGCCTCACGATCCAGAAACAGCCGGGTCTCCGGCCGGGACCGCTCCACCTGGTGATCAACCTGCCGCCGGGTGCCATCCTCGTGGATGCGAGCGCGGGCCTGACCGTCCGCGCTGGCAGCGTCACCCTCGACGTGACCTTCGACCGGGATCTCGTCCTCGCCATCCGCTATCGGCTGCCCGCGCCGACACCGTAGGGCGGCACGGCGGCCATATACTCCGCGGACCGGCCGGACCAGAGAGGGGAATACAGCCAGCGTGGAAGCCCGAGGCTATCTCCGAGTGCTGCGCAACTGGGCCTGGGTCCTGATTGCGAGTGTGCTGCTGGCCGGCGGAGCCGCCTACCTCGTGAGCAGCGCGCTGCCCAAGCAGTACGAGAGCACGACCACCCTCATCGTGGGCCAGTCGCTCCAGTCCACCAACCCGGACATCAACCAGTTATTGGCCAGCCAGCGCCTCTCCCAGACGTACGCCCGGATCGCCACCACCACCTCCCTGCTGGCACGAGTGATCGACAAGGTGGGCATCAACCAACCGGCCGACGTCCTGCGCAAGAACGTGGTCGTGACGGCCGCCACCGACAGCACCCTGATCACGATCACCGCCACCGACGGCGACGCGCAGCGGGCGACGACGATCGCGAACACGCTGGCGGATGAGCTCATCGCCGCATCACCGGCCATCGCCGGCCGCGACGCGAGCGTCCAGACCTTCATCGACGCGGACCTCAAGGCCACCCAGCAGCAGATCACCGATACCCAGACCGAGCTCCAGCGGCTGCTCTCCCTGCCCAGCCCCAGCCCGGACGAACAGAACCAGGTCCAGACCCTCCAGGGCCGGCTGGTCAGCCTGCGCCAGGCGTACACCGCGCTCCTGGCATCGAGCTCGAACAGCGGGGCCAACCTCCTGACGGTGGTAGATCCGGCCATCCCGGCCACCCAGCCGTCGAGCCCCAAGGTCCTGCTCAACACGATCCTGGCTGCGCTCGTCGGGCTGATGCTCGCGATCGGGTTCGCCTTCCTGCTCGACTACCTCGACGACACGGTGAAGTCCGGTGGCGACGTGGAGGCCGTCGTCGGTGTCCCCACCCTCGGCGCGATCATCCGGATGAAGGGCGGCGGGGACCGCAGCGAGATCTACCACCTGGCGGCACTCCTGTACCCGCGCTCGCCGGCCGCGGAGGCCTACCGGACGCTGCGGACGAACGTCGAATTTGCCGCCGTCGACACGCCGGTCCGGACCATCCTCGTCACCTCGTCGATCCCCGGCGAAGGGAAGACCACGACCGCGGCCAACCTGGCCGTCGTCTTCGCCCAGGCCGGGCGCCGGACCCTCCTCCTCGACGCAGACCTGCGCAAGCCCGGCGTCCACCGGATGTTCAACCTGCCCAATGCCCAGGGGCTCACCAGCCTGCTTCGGTCTGATGAGGTGGACATGGTTGCCGTCGCCCAGGCGACCGAGCAGGAGAACCTGGCCGTGATCACCACCGGACCGCTGCCACCGAATCCGGCCGAGCTCCTCGGCTCCAAGCGGATGAAGGTGATCCTCGAGCGCC
>JBBRIM010000188.1:0-5359 GCA_038221095.1 Candidatus Limnocylindrales bacterium | reverse complement strand
CGTCAGGTTGACCCGGTCGCCGGATGACGTAGGCGTGGTGGATCTCGGTGACCCCGGTCGCCAGCGTCGCCCCGACCGCGCAGTACTTCGTGGCGGAAAGCTCGATCGCCCGCCGGACGGCTTGGGTCTCGAGTGAGGCGGGGCCGTCGACGACGTGGACGACGTCGATCCGGCTGAAGATCGCGGGCTGCGGTTGGTCACGCTGGAGACCCTCCGCTCGAACCTCGTAGGCCGTGACCGTCTGTCGTTTCTTGCGCAGGATCGAGATGACGTCGAGCGCCGTGCAGCCGGCCAGGGCAAGCGGGACGAGCTCGGACGGCCGGAACCCGGCGTCCCCCGCACCGTCATCGAGCACGAGCGTGTGTCCGCTGCCGGCCACGGCCCGAAACTGCAGGCCATCGCCTTCGAGCCTGACTGACGCCGTCTTGACGGTCATCGACGTGTCTCTTCGTCGGTCGCGAGCGAAACGATCGCGCGGAGGAGTCGCTCGTGCGCCTCGATGGCAATGTCATGGATCTCGAGTCCGTCCGCCACACCGAGGGCGATCAGCGGATCGATCGCCTCGACGATCGTGCCTCCGGGGGCTCCGCTCTTCGTATCGTCGGCCCGAAGGACAACGTTGCAGGGCAGAAAGGCGCCGATCGATGGGTCCACCGCGAGGGCACGATGCGCAAGGGTCGGGTTACATGCGCCAAGGATGAGGTACGGCGACTGCTCAATCCCGAGCTTGGCTCGCAGCGTCGCGGCGATGTCGATCTCGGTCAGGACGCCAAAGCCTTCGGCTCGCAGGGCCGCTTCAACTCGTGACCGCGCTTCGTCGACCGCGTCTGCGACCCGGATCGCAACGGTATAGGGCATCTGGATCGCCATTCGGCACCTCCATCGGGATCCGCCAGGATCACTCGGACATCAGCATCACAGTGGCGTCGCGGCAAGGCACCGCGCCGTGCACCCGATGCTCCGCCCGGACAGGAGCGGACGCCAGTGCCGTTCGGATCGAATGCGTTGGGAGATCCTCCTGGAATCAGCAAGCTGGACGCCGAAGTCGACGTCCAGCTTCTCATCGACGCAGGGGAACGTCAGATGCTCTTGCCGACGGTACTCAGGATCTTCGAGACCTGGCCACCCAGAAAGATCAGGGCAATGATCGCCACGATCGCGATGAGCGCGAGGATGAGTGCGTATTCAGCGAGTCCCTGACCGGACTGAACAAACTGGACGATGCGCCGGGAGCGCCAGATAAGCGTGACCTGGTCCGACCACGAGCTAACGGATGCGAGAAGTCGGTTCAAGTAAGCCACCTCCTTTCTGCGAGCCTCGCCCGAATATCAGCGGGCCTGCAGAATGCCAGCGGGTCAGGCTGGCATCTACGGTACGAATGGGCCAAGCTCGAGGTGATGATCAGGGCTCGCGTCAGGACGGCGAGCATGATCACCGTGGCGCGCGGGGTGGGGACTGATCTCGTGGGACACTCTGGGGCGTGATCGACATCACCCCTGACCCGATCGCATTCTCGATCGGTCCGCTCGTCATCCACTGGTACGGTGTTGCCTACGCGGTCGGGCTGGCGGTGGCCTACGTCGTGATCACGCGCGAGGCTCGCTGGCGCAACCTCGATGTCGGGCTGCTCGCCAGCGGCATGACCGTTGTCGCGATCGCCGCACTGATCGGCGGCCGGCTCTATCACGTGATCGACCAATGGCAGCTCTACAAGGACGACCTGGCCCGGATCGTCCTGCCGCCCTACTCGGGTCTCGGGGTATACGGCGGGATCATTGCCGGCACGATCGCCGCGTTCGTCTGCGTCCACTTGAAGCAGCAGCCGTTTCTGGACTGGGCGGATGCGGTTGCGCCCGGCCTGTTCGCGATGCAGGCGATCGCCCGCTGGGGCAACTTCTTCAATCAGGAGCTGTACGGCTCACCAACGAACCTGCCCTGGGGGATCGCGATCCAGTGCCAGTACCGGACCCAGGGCTACCCGTGCCCACCGGGCTCGGACCCAACGGCAACCCTCGGCCAGCATTTCCAGCCGATGTTCCTGTATGAATCGCTCTCGGGCCTGCTCGGGATGCTCGTGCTCATCTGGCTCGCCCGGCACTTTGCCGCTCGCCTCCGGCCGGGCGACCTGCTCCTGGCGTTCTTCATCTGGTACGGCGTTGTCCGCTTCGCCGTTGAGTCGCTCAAGGCCGACAACTGGACGTTCTTCGGGGTGCCGGTTGCTCAGATCGTCGCCGCGATCACGGTTGTTGGGGCCGCGATCGTCCTGGTCGTGCGCCATCGGCGCAAGCCGGGTCCGGGCGCGCGACCAGCCGCTTCGAGCTGAGCCACGCTCAGGCTCCCTGGCTACATCGTTGGCCGATATGCGGGATCGAGATACTTCGCCGGCTCGTCCTGGAAGTCGAGCAAGCAACCCTTGCCGCAGAAGAAGTACCTGACGCCGTCGTGGTCAGCTGCGAGCGCGGCAGCCTCGGCATGCTCGATCGTCACCGACATGCCGCACACGGGATCGGTCACTTTCGTCACGATTGCCTCGATCATCTGATCCTCCTTCAGGTGGCTGGCTGGATTGGGAGCGGAGCCCTGGCTGGTGTTGGCCGCAGCTCGCCAGAACCTGTCTCCGATCGCTGGTCTGCCGACCTAACTGAGGACTCGCTTAGCCTCTTCGAACTGCTCGCGGGTGATCTCGCCGCGGGCGAACCGCTCTCGAAGCAGGTCGATCGCCGTTGGCCCGATCGCTGTGTGTGCCCCGGGCCGGTGAACGATCAGCCAGACCGAGACCACGATCGCGGCCGCCACGATCGCCATCGCCGCCAGCATCCACCAACCGCCGCTGGTTCCGACGACATCCCATCGATCCATCATGTTCGGACCTCCTGGCTCGGAGGGTGGGGCCCTCGGGCACGGCTTGACAGGGCGATTGTCCCCGTTGTGGCGGGCCCTTCGGCCCGAAGCCCCGAGCGTCCGCGGGATGCGCCCGGGACGCGTAGGTGCCTGAGCACTTCACGACCGAGGGGTTGGTGGAGATGAGGGGACTCGAACCCCTGGCCTCCGCGATGCGAACGCGGCGCTCTGCCAGCTGAGCTACATCCCCACCGATGGGTCGAACCGGACGGCGAGTCGAGCTCGCCCCGGGACCGGCGCCGAGTGTAGCAGAGGCCGTGGCCGGGACCCTCGGCTGGGGGGTGTGGCCGGGCCGTCCGGGAAGGGGCCTTGGGGCCGCCGCAGGCGAGGGGATACCGTTCCTCCGCCTTGACAATAGAGAACATATGTTCGATGATTTGCCACCCATGACGAGCCTTTCCCCGGACGTCTCGGCTGCTCTCGCATCCCTTCGGACGCGCTGGGGAGCGGCAGCTCCGCGGGTGATCGGCTCGCTCGCCATTGCCCCCGAACTGGACGCCGAAAACGGGCCGGCCAGCCTGCCCGAGGCACTTCCGGGCGGCCTGACCCGGCCGGCCGACGTGGACCGGGTGATCGGGACGGGCTTCGCCGCGCTCGATGCGATCCTCGGTCCGGGCGGCGTGCCCCGCGATGCTGCGGTCGCCCTGTGCGGGGATCCCTCGAGCGGCCGGACCACCCTCGCCCTGCGGCTCGTTGCCGAGGCTCAGGCCGGTGGCTCGATCGCGGCCTGGGTGGACCTGGCCCGGAGCCTCGATCCGGTCGAGGCGGTGGCCCGGGGCGTCCGGCTGGAGTGGCTCGTCGTCCTCGAGCCGGTCACGCCCGACGAGGGGATCGCGATGGCCGGCTCGCTCCTCGCGGGTCGCTCCGTGGACGTCCTCGTCATCGATCTGCCGGAGGATGCCAGGGCCGGTTCCGCGGCCCAGAACCTGCCGCGGAACGCCCGGGCCGGTCGTCCCCCAAAACGTCCACCGAAACGGCCGCCGAGCCTGGCCAACCGCCTCGAACGCCTCGCGGCGCTGGCCCGCCGGGCGGGCGTCCTGCTCATCGTCCTCGAGCCGCCGGGGCTCGGCCGGGAGCTGGCGGCTGCCGTGGCGGCGTCGACCGCGCTCCGGCTCGAGCTGGCCCGCCGATCGTGGATCCGGCTCGGCCGGGATGTCGTTGGGCAGCGCACCGAGGTGATCGTCGGCCGGAACCGGTTCGGACCAACGGGCCGTCGGGCGGAGCTCCGGATCCTGTACGCCGAGGGCGGCGGCCGGGACGCCTGCCTCCTGCGCGATCGACTCCTGGTCGACACGCCGGGCACGGCCACCTCGCCGGCCGCGGCGGCCGCCTCGTCGGCCATGGCCGCCACCGGCGCGGCCACCACAGACGCCCCCATCAGCCTCGATTCACGGATACACCATCGTGCGACGTCTCCACCTCTTCTGGACGCATCTGCCGCTCCGCCTCGCCCGGGCCCGCTCCGACTCGTTCCCAACCGGGCCCCTGATCCTGGGTGGGCAACCCTGGGCGACGGGCAGCGTCCTCGACGCGAACCCGGCCGCGATCGAGCTCGGCGTCCGCCGGGGGATGCCACTCGGGAGCGCGCACCGGCTCGCACCTGAGGCCACCTTCCTCGATCCGGAGCCGGAGCGGGATGCCGCGGCGATCGAGGCGGCCCTCGAGCGACTCGCGGAGTTCAGCCCGGGTGTCGCCGGGGTCGACGATTCGGCCGACCCGGCTTTCGGCCTGCTCGAGGTCCAGGTGGACGGTCTCGAACGCCTGTGGGGCGTGGAACCGGTCCTCGTCGGTCGCCTGGTCGAGGCGCTCGCGCCGATCCTGCCCGGCGCCCCGCGGGTCGGCATCGCCGGGACGCGTTTCGCGGCCACGACGGCAGCCGCCCTGGCCGAACCGGGGGACCGCTCGGCGCTGATCGTCGGGCCGGGGGACGAGGCGGTCTTCCTCGGACCGCTGCCGGCCGGCCTGCTCACCCCGGACGCGGACGTCCGGGCTCGACTCGGCCGGTTCGGGCTGCGCCGGATCGACGCCGTGGCCGGGATCGCTCGCTCGTCACTGGTCGCCCGGTTCGGCGAGGAGGGTGCCCGGATCCATGCCCGGGCGATCGGCGAGGAACTCGAGGCGTTCCGTCCGCGGCGCGCCCCCGAGCGGCTCTGCCTGGGGATCGGTCTCGAGCCGCCGATCGAGGAGCTCGAGCCGCTCCGGTTCGTGCTCCATCGGCTGACGGCGGCCCTGGCCGACCAGCTCGTTGCCAGGGGAGCGGCAACCGGGCGGGTGGAGCTTCGACTCAGCCTTGATCCGGCGTTTGCCCGGCGGGGCAGTCCCACCGAGCTGCGGGTTGAGCAGCGCCTGCCCGAACCGTCGGCCGAGGCCGAGGCGATCGAGCGGCTCCTGTTCGCCCGGCTCGAGCGCGAGCCACCCTCGGTGGCGGTCTCCCGGCTCGAACTGGAGCTCGACGAGG
>JBBRIM010000187.1:0-5364 GCA_038221095.1 Candidatus Limnocylindrales bacterium | reverse complement strand
CGCTGAAGTTGCCGAAGATCGGATTGAAGCCGATGATCGCGCCGAATACGGAGAAGGCCACGATCGACGCCACGAACGAGGGGACCAGCGCCTCTGCCTCGATGTCGTCGCGGTACGGAATCTCGACGCCAAGGATCGCGCCGCCCAGCGGCGCCCGAAAGATCGCCCCGATGCCCGACGCCATTCCGGCGGCAACCGCGATGCGCGAGTCCCGAGCTTCGAGGTCCAGGGACCGGGCCAGGAACGAACCAAAGCCTGCCCCGATCTGAGCGGTCGGGCCCTCGCGGCCGCCAGAACCACCCGACCCGATGGTGATCGATGAGCTGATCAGCTTGATGATCGGAATCCTGGCCCGAACGCCACGCGGCCGGTGATGAAAGGCCGCGATGGCGGCGTCGGTGCCGTGGCCTTCGGCTTCAGGCGCGAGCCGGAAGACGATGATGCCCGAGATGAGCCCGCCGGCGCCTACGATCAATGGCAGTGCCCAGGGTCGCACGGCCTCCGTGATGCCGTGACCACCCTCGCCGACGGGAGTCGCCGGCTGAAATCCTGCGAGCGTCCCCAGGAAGAACTCACCGGACAGCTCGAGTGCTGTGAAGAAGAGCGCTGCGCCAAGTCCGGAGATGATCCCGATCAAGGCACCCAGGATCACCCACTTGCGCAGGTACGGAGCAGATCGAAGGCGGCGGCGCAGCTCGCCGCGCAGTCTGGCTAGATCCATCGGCTGAGCCTGCTTGCGACCGCCGCCAGCGTGTCGGCGTCCAGCTCGGCCCCGACGAAGGAGTCGTCGCTGCTCATGCTTTCTTCGATCAGGGCGCGGCGCCGATCAACAACTGCCTGGTGCAGTCTCGACCCCTCGATGCTCAGGCCCACGCAAACGCCACGCCCGTCCTCCGGATCTGCGCTGAGCTCAACGAGCCCCTTCCGGACCAGCCGACGGACAAGCTTGCTTGCGGACGGTCGGGACAGGCCCAGGCGCTCGGCTACTTCCGAGAGCCGAATCTGGTCGCTGCCCGATCCAACCACGACCAGTGTTCGCCAGCCCAGGAAGGTCAACTCATGCCCGGCTGTCTCGACCAGCGCACGAGCGGTAACGACGACTGATGCAACCGCTATCTGCTCAAGGAGGTCGCCGTTCATGCGGCGACTATAGTATATCGTTGCCATATGGCATCTATATGGCCGGGAGGGCGACAGTTCAGCCGGCCCGCCTGGGCGCCACCCACGCATGCTGGTCGATGTCCCTACTTGGTCGCGATCGCGAACAGACCGGCGATCCCCAACACGTACAACATAAGGACGACAACCGAGTCGGGGCCGCTCCGGGCGAACGTTCTTAAGGGCCGAAACACAATCCCGAACATGTACACCACGCTGAGGAGCGCGCCAAGGCTGGTCAGATAGATGTCGGTCACCTGGGCCTGGGGGACGACCGCCTGCCCCGACAGCAGGCTCGCCGGGTGTGACCCGCCCGATCGCCCGATGCGGCCGCTGCTCGTTGTAGGCGAGGCGGAAGGCGTCGAGCTGGGCCTGGAGTGCGGCCAAGGTGCCTGCCGCCGGCTGGCGCCCGAGCCAGCGCTTGAGGGTCTGGTGGAAGCGCTCGATCTTGCCCTGGGTCTGGGGGTGGCCCGGCGCTCCGTTCTTCTGGCGGACCCCGAGGTAGGCGAGCAGGTACTCGAATCCGTTGCGGCGCCCGGTGAAGCGCGACGTGTAGACCGCCCATCGTCGGTGAGCGTGGCGGCGGGCCAGCCGTGGGCGTCGCCGGCCGCGGTGAACGTGGCCACCACGTCGTCGCCGGCAACCCGGCTGAACGGTCCTCAGCCAGCCATTCCCGACCTGGGCGGTCATCGGCGCCCGGACGCCGGCCGAGGTCGACGAGAGCGTCGCCGCGACAGATATCTCCCTCAGTCGGGAGCAGGTCCGCTGGCTCGCGGAAGGTTGACGCGGCACAACCATCCAACTCACGAACAACGCGCCGGTGCCACATCGCGTGAGCCTAGGACTCGGTGCTCACGCGACCGACATCCGGCCAGGCCGTTCTGCGCGCGATCGAGGCCGAGAAGCCCGCCGGACGCGGTAGCAGACGATGGCGCGGCCGCGGAACGTAGAGCTTCGTCTCGAGCAGCGGCCTCGCTTCTACCTTTTCCGGTACTCGCTCTCCTCCTTCGTCGGTATAGATCGCGCCAGCCGATCCTGCCTGACGTGGGCTATCGAGCCGCTGATGACTTTCATCCTCGGCTTGATCAAGGCTACCGGAGCAGGCCCGACTCGATCGCCTAAGTCAGACTCGGACCGGGGCCGCGCAGATGAGCCAGCACGGCGAGCACTCGCCGGTGATCGTCGGAGGCGGGCGGCAGTTCGAGCTTGGAGAAGATGTTGGCGATATGGGCCTCGACCGTCTTGCGCGCCATCGACAGTCGATCGCCGATCGCCTGGTTCGATCGCCCCTCGGCCATCAAGGCCAGGACCGTGCGCTCCCGCTCCGTCAGATCGTCGAGCGGGACCCGCGAACGTCGTCCTACGAGCACGGCCACGACCGCGGGATCGATCACGGAGCCGCCCTTCGCGATACGGCGAATCGTGTCGGCAAAATCGTCGAGATCCGTGACCCTGTCCTTGAGCAGATAGCCGACTCCGCCGGCACCGTCGCTCACCAGCCGCATGGCAAACGAGGGTTCGACGTGCTGGGACAAGACCAGGATGCCGACCGCGGTGCCGTGCTCGACGCGGATCGCCTCTGCCGCACGGAGACCCTCGTCGGTGTGGGTCGGTGGCATCCGGATGTCCACGATCGCCACATCCGGAAGGTGGTCTCGGGTCGCCCGAAGGAGCGCATCGGCGTCGCCGACTTGAGCGACCACGTCGAATCCCGCATCGACCAGGAGTCGAGCGATCCCTTCGCGCACAAGGATCGAGTCGTCGGCGAGTACGAGGCGTAGGGTCACGCTGGATCGACCAGTGCCCGGATCGCTGCCCCAGAGATCAGCTCCTTGGGAATGAAGCCCAGAACGTGGCCGTTCGTCAGGCGACGCCCGTAGGCCCGCGCATCACGGCTCGAGGTCAGCACGACCAAGGGGGGCGGTCCGTCGACCGCCAAGGCGCGAGCAACCTCGAACCCCTCGACGTCGGGCAGGCCGATATCGAGCAGCACGAAGTCCGGCCGGAGGGTCTGGGCCGCCACGAGACCCGACGCTCCGTCGATGGCCTCTCCGATCACCACGAACCCATCGGCCTGGAGCACGTCACGCGCCTGTCCCCGGAACCGCGGATCGTCGTCCACGATCAAGATCGTACTCATGCGGCCAGCGTGCCATCGAAGCGGATCGACGCCTACAGGGCTGACACGGGGAGCGGCATAGGTCGAATGGTCGGGATCTGGGCCGAGATCCGCGTTCCCCCACCGATCGGGCTGATGATCGTGATCGACCCGTCGAGCGCCGCCAGCCGGTCGGCCAGGCCACGCAGGCCGCTGCCGGAACGAGGGTCAGCGCCGCCGATGCCGTCGTCGTCGATCTCGATATCCATGTGATCGTGGAACTCCCGGGCCCGCACGGTCGCCTTCGAAGCCTGAGCGTACTTCACCACGTTGGTCAGCGCCTCCGAGACGACGAAGTACGCAGCCGCTTCCACCGCGGGTGAGAACCGGGCGGGACCGATCTCGACCGAGACGGGGACCGAAGTCCGGTCGGCGAGTGACTCCACGGCGGCCCCGAGACCAGCCTCGGTGAGAATTAGAGGATGGATGCCCAGAGCCAGGTCGCGTAGCTCGGCGAGGGCTGCGAGGGCCTCTTCCGATGCCCGATCCAGGCTGCGCCGGACCGAGGGGTCGCTATCCTCACCCAGCGCACGTCGTGCGATCTGCAACTCGAGACTCAGCGAGACGAGTCGCTGCTGGGCGCCGTCATGGAGGTCTCGTTCGACCCGCCGGCGCTCGAGATCCCCGGCCTCGACGATCCGGGCGCGCGAGGCGCGCACTTCCTGGAGTTGCGCTTCGACCTCGGCCGTTAGCCGGTCGTTCTCCACCGCCAGCCGCATGGCGCCGGCAACCGAGGCGATCAGGCCCGGCTCCTCGAGGAGGATTGCGTCGTGGATGATCGCGACCTCCCGGACGCCATCACGCTCGAGCATCGTGACGGCCTGGCCCGTGCCGTCTTCAGGCAGCACGATCGGCTCGCGGGCCGCGTCAACGAACCGTTTCTGCCTGGGCACCCAGTAGGCCACCTGCAGGGAGGGATCACCGAGCGCGTTGGCAAGGGCATCGCGAAGGCGGGCCGGTGTCGGCATCTGTCCCAGTTCAACGACGAGGTCCGCGACGCCGGCGCGAGCCATGCGTCCCTGGACCATCACAAACAGAACGGCGATCGGGATCGCGATCTGGGCCAGGAAGATCAGGTCGTCCAACGGCTCGAGCGATGTCCCGGACGACAGGAAGATCCACGACGCCGACTGTAGGAGGATCGCGACTGCGCCCACCAGGACGGGCGTCATCTGGCGCCGAACCGGGCCGGAGGCTCGCAGCCAGCGCCGTCCGAGGGCGATCAGGAGAAGCGCGGCACCAAGCGAGATCATGTCCCGCTGGATCGTGTCGATCACGTGGGCGGCGCTCTCGTTCGGCGCGATGCCCAGCGCGTTCAGGCCACTGTCGAGCACCAGGAACAGGAACCAGAGGGATTCGAGCGGAACGGTGACGAACAGGAAGACGCCGACGATCGCGAGGTCGGCTCGAGAGGTCAGGCGGCCAGTCGGAAACGACAGCAGGAACAGGGCGAACGCGGGCGCCCAGAGGTCCGTCAGCCAGAGGCCCGCTGTGTAGACGACGGGATTCGACACCAGCGTCATCGTCCGCCCGAGCAGCCACAGCAGCCCGGCCAGGGTCATCAGCGGCCCCAAGCGGTTGGCCGGACGGCGAGCCCAGAGGAAGATGCCGCAGGCGACGAACGACCAGCCGACGAGCACCTCGAGCACCGTCCCAAGCGTGAGTGGACCGAGCTGGGCGTTGCCGACGAGCATCCCCAGACCGAGCGCGCCTCCGGCGATCAGGAGCAGGGCGCGCACCCCGGGGAAGGCTGCCATCGTTCGCGGCGTCGACAACCTGCTGGCCAATGGCGTCCTCCCTTGAGTGCCGGCATATTCCCACACACCCGGTCCCCTGGCACCCGACTCCGTGCAGACCCTGAGGTGGTCTCGGAGCCGGCCCTCCGCGAATCGTCGGGCGTGCCCCGTTGGCCGCCGGGCAGTCGGCGCCTACGGTCACCTTGACTTCGGCAGGCCGGTCGTCCCCCGGCCCCGTCGTCGAATGGGAGGATCGACATGACCACCAAGCCCACGATGGCCTGGGGCCGCCCGGTTACGGACGGATCTACG
>JBBRIM010000186.1:0-5396 GCA_038221095.1 Candidatus Limnocylindrales bacterium | reverse complement strand
GGCCATTGCCGTGGACATTGCCTCGGACAAGAGCCTGACCAACAAGCTCCTCGACTCGGCCGGCCTGCCCGTGCCCCGCTCGGAGCTCGTCGACACGGAGGAGGGCACGGTGGTGGCGGCCCGCCGGCTGGGCTACCCGTGCGTGGTCAAACCGCTCGACGGTAACCATGGTCGCGGGGTCCACCTCAACCTGCGCGACGAGGAATCGGTCCGGGCTGCGTTCCATGGGGCCCGCCGCGAGAGCCGCTCGGGTGACCTCGTGGTCGAGTCGTACGTGACCGGCAACGACTATCGCTGCCTGGTCATCGGGGGCAAGGTGGCGGCGATCGCTGAGCGGGTGCCCGCGTCGGTGGTCGGCGACGGGCTGCGCACGATCCGGGAGCTGGTCGATGCGGCCAATGCCGACCCTCGCCGCGGGATCGGTCACGAGAAGGTCCTGACCCGGATCTCGGTCGACGAGGCGGCCCTCGAGCTCGTCCTGGCTCAGGGCTTTGAGCTCGAGGCCGTCCCCCCGGAAGGCCAGCGGATCAAGCTGGCACTGACCGGCAACATGTCGACCGGTGGGACCTCGATTGACCGAACGATCGAGGCCCACCCGGATAACGTCGAGATTGCCGAGACGGCTGCCCGGATCGTTGGGCTCGACGTGGCTGGGATCGACTTCGTCTGCCCTGATATCGCCACGCCCGTGCGCGAGACCGGGGGCGCGATCGTCGAGGTGAACGCGGCTCCCGGGTTTCGGATGCACACCAACCCGACCGAGGGCGAGCCCCAGTACGTCGCCCGGCCGGTGATCGACGGGCTGTTCCCGACCGGAACGCCGGCGCGCATCCCGATCCTCGCCGTGACCGGCACGAACGGCAAGACGACGACCGTCCGGATGATCGCCCACATCCTGAAGCTGATGGGCCGGCAGGTCGGGATGACCTCAACCGACGGCATCGTGATCGACGGCCGGATGATCAAGAAGGGCGACATGTCCGGGCCGAAATCGGCCCAGATGGTCCTCCAGAACCCGACCGTCGACACGGCCGTGTTCGAGGTGGCCCGGGGCGGGATCCTGCGCGAGGGGCTGGGCTACGACCGCAACGACGTGGCGGTTGTGACCAATGTCACGGGCGACCACATGGGTCTCGGCGGAATCACCTCGCTGGGCCAGCTGGCCAATGTCAAAGCCGTGGTCGTGGATGCCGTGCCCCGTTCGGGGACGGTCGTGCTCAACGCGGACGATCCGCTGGTCGCCCGGATGGGCCGCCACTCGGCCGGCCGGGTCGTCTATTTCTCGATGCAGACGACCAAAGGCGAGGAAGGCTACGACCGGGTCGATGGCCACGTCGGGCGGGGTGGCGCGGCCTTTGTCATCGACGAGACGCCCGAGGGCGAGCTCGTCGTCCTGCGTCTGGCCGGCCGGACCATGCCGATCCTGTACACCCACCTGATCCCGGCCACGTTCGGGGGCAAGGCCCGGATGAACGTGGCCAATGCCCTGGCCGCGGCCGCCGCGGCCTGGGCCGCCGGCGCCCACCTGCATGACATCCGGCAGGGCCTGCGCACCTTCTCGACCTCGTTCTTCCAGGCACCCGGCCGGCTGAACCTGCTGGAGCTCGGCGGGGTGCGCGTCGTCATCGACTATTGCCACAACGTCGATGGGATGCGCCAGCTGACCGATTTCGTCGAGCGGATGATCACCGAGCCGGACATCAACCTCGGGCGAACCAGCCGCTCGAAGGCCGCCGCCGGTCCGCCGGTCCGCCACGGGCGAGCCATCGGGGTGATCGGGATCCCGGGCGACCGGCGCGACCAGGACCAGCGTGACTACGGCGCAGTCGCCGCCACCGCGTTCGACGAGATCATCATCCGCGAGGACAGGAACCTGCGCGGGCGAGCCGCCGGCGAAACGGCCGCCAACGTGGTTGCCGGCACCAAGGCGGCCCGGGCCGATGGATCCGGCCGGGTAACCAGGGTTGACGAGGTGCTCGAGGAGATGACCGCCGTCCGACAGGCCCTTCGACGAGCCGCTCCTGGCGACCTGATCGTCATGTGCGTGGACGATGCCGTTGGCGTCTACCGCGAGGCGATGGCCGCCGCCCGCGGCCGGGGCGAGGCGATGGCCTTCGCCGATCCGGGCGAGCTGGGCGTCCCCGAAGGCTAGAGCTTGGGGGGCGGTCCAGGAGGCGGGGGCGAGCTGTGTGCCGTGGCCCCGTTCCGGTCGGCCTGTGGCGACCCATGCGTGGCGTCCGCGCCACGACCCGCTCTCCATACCTGGCAGGTTTCCGTGGACGTATTCCGACGCGCTCAAGCCGTTTGGTTCATGGCTGAGAACGACGCCGCAGTTGGACGCGTGCTTGGCGCGGGAGGTTTGGCCGGCCGGAGCACCCCCGCCAGCCCGATCGAACGTCGGACAACGAGGCTCAGAAACCTGGCAGGTATGCGCCGCCGATCTCAGCGCTCCGACGGTCAGACCCTTGGCTTCACGGGCCGTGGTGCCGCGCCGGCCGGCCCGGCCACGGAACCTACGAGCGCGGGCGGTCCTCGAGGCGGGGGATCAGCTCGGTCAGCTCCGAAGCCAGGTCGATGGGGCGGGCTCCGAGGTCGGCCAACAGGCTGAAGACGGCCTCACGCTCCTCGTGGCACATCAGGACCACGATCCGGGCGCTGTCCAGCCGGGCGCCGGTCCGGGCGGCCTCGGCGGCAGCCGCCCCGTTGAGCTCGGCGTGAAGGGCCAGGGTCTCCGATTCGTAGACGGGCACCGCTGCCTGGCCGGCCGCCGTTCCGGCCGAACGGATTCCGGCCAGCAGCTCGCCGACCATCGACTGGCGGGTCCGGCCGCGCAGGTACCCGGTCGTCTCCTTGATCGCGACGCGCTGCGCTCGGGACGCGGCAATCCGGCCGATTCCGCGAATCGAGTCGTCGGGCCGATCGCCGGCCGTTCCGACGATCATCGTGATCGGGGTGGCCCGGCCGGCCGCTCCGCCGGCGATCCCCTCGGCCACGTCGAGGATCGCAGCGGTGCCCGCCTCGTTGTGGGCGAAGTCCACGATCACGATCCGGTTGCCCAGCCGGTAGATGTTGTGACGTCCGGGCGATGGTTCGGACGTGGGCCGAATGTCGATCAGCCCGCGGCGGACCTGTTCGATCGTTGCACCGAGGGCCCGGGCACCCCCGGCCGCGGCCAGGGCATTGGCAACGTTGTGGCGGGCCAGTCCGGCGATCGTGATCGGCAGGTCGGCCACCGTCGCGATCCGGGTTGCCCGGCCGCCTTCCACCTCGACCAGGTTCTCCCGCTGCAGCAGGTACGCCCGGCCGCCGGCGGCGACGTGGCGGGCGACGACGGCCGGCGGCCGCGCGGCGATCGAGAAGAAGGCGACGCGGGATCGGACCCGCCGGGCGACCGCGGCCACGAACGGATCGTCGCCGTTCAGGATCGACCAGCCTTCGGGCCGGGTGATCCGGCAGATCGTCGACTTGACCTCGGCCAGTTCGGGCAGGGTGTGGATTCCCTGGAGGTCGAGGTGGTCGGCGCTCACGTTGGTCAGGACGCTCGCGTCGTTCGACTCGTAGCCCACCCCCTTGAGCACGATCCCGCCGCGGGCCGTCTCGAGCACGGCCACCTCGCCATCGGACCGGGCCAGGATCTGGCCGGCCCCGCCGAGACCCGGCCAGTCACCCGGGTCGACCATCCGCTCATCGACAAGGACGCCGTCCGAGGTCGTCGTCCCGGTATGGCGGCCGGTGAGGACCAGGATGTGGCTGATCAGCCGGGTCGTCGTGCTCTTGCCGTTCGTGCCACTGATCGACACGATCGGGACCCGCCGATCGGCGTCGCGAATCCAGCTCGGCGGGGCGCTGTCGGCCTCGTCGATCCGGGCCGCCAGGCGGGCCAGCAAGCGGGCCTGGCCACCGGTCAGGCGAGCCGTCCGGGCCGGTGACGCGTTGCGCTCCACGAGGCTCAGGGCGGCCTCGGCGATCGAGCGGGCGCGGCCGGCAGCGGTCCATGGGAAGGTCAGGATCCAGTGGCCGGGATCGGACGACCGATGAACCGCCAGGCCCGCCCGGTCCGGCCCATGGTCGGCCCGCAGGCGCCTGAGCCAGGCCGCCAGGGCGGCGACCTCGTCCGGCCAGTCCCGGGCCGGCACCGACCGACCCAGCCGGACGAGGGCGTGCCGCGCTGGATCGCGCTGGCCGTACCATGTCCGGCGCCGGCCGACCGCGACCTCGACCTTGACCACCGGCTCCAGCCGGTAAACGTTCGGCCCCTCGAGCAGTCGGATTTCGATCAGTCGCACCGTGCCGGCGAGTCTAGCAAGGCGGGTAGACTGCCGGAATGGACGCCCTGCATCCGCCCGGTGCCGCGGTCAGCCCGGATGAACTCGACGAGCTCGAGGAGATCCTCCAGGACGAGCTGCCGGCGTACCTCGAGAACCTGGCCAGCCTGGTCAACATCGACTGCGGCAGCTACACCAAGGCGGGCGTTGACCAGGTCGGCGGCTGGACGGCGGGCTTCCTCGAGCGACTCGGGGCGCAGGTCGAGACCCATGCCCATTCGGTGCTGGGCAATACGATCGTCGGCACGTTCAGCGGTCGACCCGGCGGACCCCGGGTGCTCCTGATCGGGCACATGGACACCGTTTTCCCCGAGGGAACCGCCGCCGCCCGACCGCTCCGAATCGAAGCCGGCGTGGCCCGTGGTCCGGGCGTCACCGACATGAAGAGCGGCCTTCTGTCGGGCCTCTACGCGATCCTCGCCCTGCTGTCACTGGGCGAGGATGATGTCGAAGATCCCGCGCCCGGAGCGGATGTCCGCCCTGAACTGCCATTCGAGCGACTCGTCTTCGTGGCCAACCCGGACGAGGAGATCGGTTCGATTTCGAGCACTCCCATCATTCGCGCACTGGCCCTCGCGTCGGACGTGTGCTTCGTCCTCGAATGCGCCCGGGCCAACGGCGACATCGTGTCGGCCCGCAAGGGCACGGTTGACCTGCGCCTCACTGTCCACGGGCGGGCGGCCCATGCCGGGGTCGAGCCGGAGAAAGGCCGTAACGCAATCCTCGCCGCGGCCCACCAGGTGATCGACTTGCAGGCGCTCAATGGGCGCTGGCCGGGCGTCACCGTGAACGTGGGCGTGCTCAGCGGGGGCAGCCGCCCGAACGTGGTCGCCGAAGAGGCCGTGCTGGAGGTCGACGTCCGGGCGACCAGCCGCAAGTCACTCGAAGCCGCTGAAGCCGCCATTCGGGCGATTGCGGCAACAACCGCGGTTCCCGACACCCACGTGACGGTCGAGGAGACCGCCCGCCACTGGCCGATGGAACGGCTCGAGCGCAGCGGCCGGCTCGTGGCCCATGCCCGGGCGCTGGGCGGCCGGCTCGGCTTCGAACTGGCCGATGCGGCGACCGGTG
>JBBRIM010000185.1:0-5433 GCA_038221095.1 Candidatus Limnocylindrales bacterium | reverse complement strand
CTGGCTGGCCCCGGCGAACACGATCACCGAGAACGCGATCGCTTCGATCGGCGAGAAGCCGGCCGAGCGGGCGGTCAGGCCGAAGACGAGCCCGACTCCGAAGGCCGAGGCGACGAGTCCAGCGGCGTCAACCGCCAGCCGGCGGCGTGCCGTCCGGAGGAGGACCGGGTCGATCGACCCGGGGCTGCCGGTGGACTCGGCGGCCGGGCCGCGGAGTCCGGTCAGCGCAGGAAGGTCTTGGCGCAGGTCCCGTCACAGACGACGTAGACAGCGTGTAGGTCGTGGGCGAAGCCGGCCACGTGGAGCAGCCCCACACAGCCGTGGCTGGGGCACTTGTAGACCCACCAGCGGTCGCTTGGATCGAGCGGGCTGGTTTCTGCCGCGAGCTTGGCCGCCAGGCCATCACGCTCGGCCGTCAGCCGGCTGATCGTGGCTGCCCGAACCGCCTCGGTTTCGCTCGAATATGGGTAGTTCTGGCCGACGTTGGACGTCACGGACCCTCCAGCGGTGCTGCAGCGCGAGTATAGGGGAGGAGCGTCGCCGGTCCGGCGCCGGCCCGCCGCCCGTCACCAGGTTGCCGGCAGGCCCAGGCTGCGCGGATCGGTGGCCGCCGCAAGGCTGCCGCCGGCGAGCGGCCCGCCCGCCACGACCTCGATGGCGTGGCAGTGGCCGAGGGCACCATCGAAGGCCTCGGTCGGCCTCACCGGGTGGCCCAGCTCGACCAGCCCGGCCAGGAAGGCCGAACCGAAGCGGGGCTCGATCCGGACGGTGTCCGGCGGAGCGTAGTGCTCGGCCGGCTCGACGAACCAGCGCGGCCCGGCCACCGCACTGGCCACGTCAGCGCCGCCGTCGACGAGGGCCGATACCACCTGGGCATGGATCTGCGGCTGTGCGTCGCCGCCCATCGAACCGACGATGACCCACGGCTGTCCGTCGCGAAAGAGCATGCCTGGCATGAGCGTGTGGAGGGTTCGCTTCGCCGGCGCGAGGACGTTCGGGTGGTCCTCATCGAGACCGAAGTAGGAGCCCCGATTCTGGTAGGCGATCCCGGTCCGCGGGTCAACAATCCCCGAGCCGAAGCCGCCGTAGTTGCTTTCGATCAGGCTGACCGCGTTACCGTCGCCATCGACGACACCCAGCCAGACCGTCCCGCCCCCACGCGGGACACGGGCCGGCGGCGGCGCGCTGGCCTGCTTCGGGTTGATCCGTCGGGCGAGTTCCCGAGCGTGGTGGGCGGACAGCAGGCGCTCGACTGGGACCGGATGGTGGGCCGGATCAGTCAGGTGAGCGTCCCGGTCGGCCATGGCCAGCTTCGACGCTTCGATCCCGAGGTGCGCCCAGCGGATCAGTTCAGAGCGTTGCAACCGGGCTGATCCGGCCACCGCCGGCGGATCGAAGTTCTCCAGGATGTTGAGCAACTCGAGTGCGACGAAGCCCGAGCTGTTGGGCGGATGGCCGGTGACCTGCACCCCCCGATACCTCGTCGCAATCGGTTCGGTCCAGCTGGATCGGTGAGCGTGCAGGTCCTCGACCCGAATCGCCGACCCGACAGCCTCCAGCAGCGCGGCCTGCTGGTCCCCACTGTCGCCTTCGTAGAACTCGGCCCAGCCGTTCGCCGCGATTCGCTCCAGGGTTGCAGCGAGCGCCGGCAGCCTGACCCGCTCACCGAGCTGCCAGGGCCGGCCCGCCGGCCGGTACACGGCGGCCCACCCGGCGGAGTGGACCCCGAGTTCGCGCTCGAACACGGGCGCGCTCACTTCCACGGCGCGGCAGAAGGACTCATCGGCGGGGAAACCGTCGCGGGCGAGCTCGATTGCCGGCTCGAGCAGCGTGCGCCGCGGCAGGCGGCCGAACCGATCGTGAGCGTCACCCCAGGAGCGGACGGCGCCTGGGACCGTGATCGACAGTCCACCCCGGCTCGGGATCGTTCGCAGGCCACGGCGGCGCAGCGAGGCCGCCGTGGCCGTGCGGGCCGATCGTCCGCTGCCATTGAGGCCAACCTGCCGCCGCTCGGTCGCGTCCCAGATCAACCAGAACGCATCGCCGCCGATCCCACAGGCCTGGTTGTCGACCACAGCCAGGACGGCGTTCGTGGCGATGGCCGCATCGACGGCGTTGCCACCGGCCCGCAGGATGCCCAGGCCGGCGGCGCTTGCGAGGTGGTGGGGGGCGACCACCGCGGCGCGGCTGCCACGGGCAAGGACGGCGGGGACGAGCGGACGGTTGACCACTGCCGGCGAGTCTACCCGGCCGACGTATCGAGGCGATCCGCGGCCTTGTAGGCTTGGCGGCGATGGAACCAGTCAGTCCCCCAACCGACCGCGCTCCCTTGACCGACCACGTTGGTCGTTCCCTCCTCGCCGTCCTGTTCGGCACCTTCACGCTCCGCCTGAGCACCGGCCTGACTGGCGCTCTCCTGGTGTACTACCTTGCCGACTTCGAGAAGTTCGGTGGCGGCCGGGTTGATCCACTCCTGCTGGGCGCGTTCGCCGCCCTGTTCTACCTGGCCGAACTGACGATGTCGCCCCTCTTCGGGGTCCTGTCCGATCGCGTCGGACATCACCGGCTGATGGAGCTGGGCCCGGCCTTCGGATTCGTTGCCGTGATCATCACCGGGAGCACCATCCTGATTCCACTCATCGCGGCCACCCGCATCCTCGAGGGTCTGTCCACGGCAGCCTCGGTACCCTCGATCCTCGGCTTTATCGCGATGGCCACGGCCGGCGACGAGCTCGCCCGAGGCCGCGCCTCGGCTCGTTTCGAGGGTGCGACCCTGGCCGGCCTGGGCGTCGGGACGGTCCTGGCCGGGCTGCTCATCGGGCCCCTCGGTCCCCGGGCATTCTTCGTGAACGCCGGAATCTACTTCGTGTCTTGGCTGATCTATCGCTATGGCGTCACCTTCCGCGAGGACCTCAAGGCGATGCGCACGGCCGTCCATCCCGGCTTCCGCCGCTACGGCCAGATCCTGCGCAGCAGCCATGTCTGGCTGCTGGCTCCGACCTGGATCGCGATCAACGCCGCCCTCGGGCTGTGGATGAACCAGTCGATCTTCCAGCTGACCCGAAAGCCGTCACCCGAGTTCTCCGACCAGTACCTGATGGGCCATTTCGTGCCGACTGAGATCAGCATCGGCCTGGGTCTGGGCGTGCTCGTCTTCTTTGCCGGCCTGGGCTTCTGGGGCAACCGGTTCACCCGGTTTCGGCGGACTTCGATCATCTTCTTCGGAATTCTTGGTGGCCTGACGGTGATTGGCGCGACCGCTGTGATCAACCACAGCGAGGGCCTGCCGGACCTCAGCCGGTCGCTCCCGGGCGCCGTGGTCGTGGGCGGCCTGTTCGTCCTGGCCGGCGCGACGCCGGCGGCCCTCGGCCTGTTGGCCGATGTGTCCGAGGCCTATCCTCGTGACCGTGGCGCGATCATGGGCCTGTACTCGGTCTTCCTCGCGGTCGGCCAGATCGGCGGCAGCCTGCTCGGCGGTGAGGCCGCCCGCCTGGCAGGGATCGATGGCCTGCTCGTCGGTACGCTCCTGCTCCTGTCCATCGCCCTGGTCCCGCTCGCTCGACTGCGCGAAGTCGAGCACCTGATCGGCCAACCTGCCGTTCCAGCCGCCTGAGGGAGTGCAATGAGCCGGGTTGCGATCGTCATCGACTCCGCGAGTGACCTGTCGCCCAGGCGCGCGGCCGAACTGGGGATCACGGTCGTGCCCCTCCTCGTCTCGTTCGGCGACGAGACGTTCCGGGCCGGTGTCGACCTGAGTGCGGAGGACTTCTGGGCTCGAATGACGGCCCCCGATGCACCCTTTCCGAAGACGGCCGCGGCCAGCCCGGTCGTCTTTCGCGACGCCTTCGAGGCCGCCTTCGTCGCCGGCGCCGAGTCGGTCGTCTGCCTGACCGTCGGCGCGACGTTGTCGGGCACCTACAAGTCGGCCGTCCTCGGGCGAGAGATGCTGCCCGAGCGTGAGATCTACGTCGTCGATTCAGACACGGCAGCCTTCGGGATCGCCCTCCTGGCGATGCTCGGTCTCGACCTTGCCGCTGCCGGCCGGTCCGCTGCGCAGATCGCCGCCGAGCTGGCCGACCGGGCCAGGGATGTCGAGGCGATTGTTTGCCTGGACACCCTCGAGTACCTCCGCCGGGGCGGCCGGATCAGTGGCACGAGGGCCGTGATCGGGACCCTCCTGAGCATCAAACCCCTGATCGTGATCCGGAATGGCCGGGTCGAGGAATTCGCCCGGGTCCGGACCCGGGGCAAGGCCCGGGAACGCGCGATCGAGTTCGCCGCCGCCCGCCCGGTCGAGCGCCTGGCCGTCTTTCACACGATCAGTCCGGATCTCGACGAGTTTCGCTCGGCGGTCATTGCCGCCGTGGGCACGGTCGATCAGGCATCGGTTGAGACCACTGTGATCGGCCCATCGACCGGCCCGCACGTTGGCCCGGGCGCGCTTGGTGCGGCGATGCTCTACCGCCGGCTGTAGCGGGCTGTAGCGGGCTGTAGCCGGCTGGGCCACGGAAGCCGGGCTGTCGACGCGCTGCAACGCTGGTTGCGGTCGGGTTGCGAGAAGGTGCCGGTCTGGTGGTCGAGGCGGGCTATACTGGCATTCGATGTCCTGTGGTGCGTCCCTGTCGGTTCGAACGGGGAGCTCGCCGCGACCGTGGGGTCGTCCGGGAGACGACTCGCAAACACCGGTTGGTGGCGCCTGTTCGCGGCTGACCGGAACGGAGGAACAGGCTTCCCATGACGACAGAACAAGCCACCGCCGCCGCGATCAATCCGTGGCAGGTGGCCCAGCAGCAGTTTGACCTGGCAGCTGAGCGACTCAACCTGGATCCCGGCCTGCGCCGGGTCTTGCGCGAGCCGCGCCGCGAGCTGATCGTGCACTTCCCGGTGAAGATGGACGACGGCAGTGTCCAGGTCTTCACCGGCTACCGGGTCCAGCACAACCTGGGTCGCGGCCCGGCCAAGGGCGGGATCCGCTACCACCAGGGAGTCAGCCTGGACGAGGTCAAGGCCCTCGCGATGTGGATGACCTGGAAATGTGCCGTCGTGGGCATTCCCTACGGCGGCGGCAAAGGCGGCGTGATCGTTGACCCCAAGCAGCTCTCCCAGCGTGAGCTCGAGGGCCTGACCCGGCGCTACGCCACCGAGATCAGCATCATCATCGGGCCGGAGAAGGACATTCCCGCGCCCGACGTGAACACCAACAGCCAGACGATGGCCTGGATCATGGACACCTACTCGATGCACGTCGGCTACACCGTGCCCGGCGTGGTCACCGGCAAGCCGATTGCCCTCGGTGGCTCCGAGGGCCGGAACGAGGCAACGGCCCGCGGTACGGTCTTCTGCATCGTCGAGGCGGCTCGCCACCTGGGTCTCGACCTGGCAGGTGCCACGGTTGTTGTCCAGGGCTTCGGCAACGCCGGTTCGATCGCCGCC
>JBBRIM010000184.1:0-5501 GCA_038221095.1 Candidatus Limnocylindrales bacterium | reverse complement strand
CGGGGTGCATGACCAGGGCGTCCGGCCGGGCGAGTGCCAGCCGCTCCAGGTTCAGCCCGTAGCGGGCTGCGTATTCCCGCAGCGACGGCAGCAACCCGGCGGCCATCCGCTCGCGCTGGAGACGCAGGGCCATGATCACGTCGGCGTCGCGCAGCGCCGCCTCAACGTTGCTGGTGACCCGGAATGCGCCGTGTCCGGGGACCTGCGCGGAGGCGCCGGCCCAGCGTTCGAAGCCACGCAGGAGCGTGGCCGGGGCGCACAGCCACAGGTCCGCCCCGGCGGCCGTGAGGCTCCAGATGTTCGATCGAGCCACCCGCGAGTGGAGGATGTCCCCGAGAATCACCACTTTGCGCCCGCGCAGGTCAGCGTCGGGCAACCGCTCACGGAGGGTGAACAGGTCGAGCAGGGCCTGGCTGGGATGGGCATGCCAGCCGTCGCCGCCGTTGAGGATCGAGCCGGAGAAGTGCTCCGCGGCGAGATTGGCGGCACCGGAGGCCGGATGGCGGAGCACGATCATGCGGGCACCAAGCGCCTCGACTGTGCGGATCGTGTCGATCAGCGATTCGCCCTTGGACACGCTGCTCGAGGCAGCCGCGATGTTGACCACGTCGGCCGTCAGGTTCTTGGCCGCGACCTCGAAACTGACCCGGGTCCGGGTCGATGCTTCGTAGAACAGGATCGTCACGCCGGTCCCGCGCAGGGCGGGCACCCGGGCGATCGGCCGGCCCAGGACTTCCTTCATCGCCTCGGCGGTCCGCATCACGAGTTCGATCTCGGGCCAGCTGACGTGCTCCAGCTCGAGCAGGTGGCGGTGCGGCCAGCGGGTGGGCTGAGTAGCCGGTGCCGCGTCCACCGAAGGGACCTGGAGCGTGGTCGCGACCGACGCCGACTCGGCCCGGTCGGGGGGCGCGGCGGTCATCCTGCGGCGCCGGCAGCCGCGGGCATGCGCTCGAGACGGTCGATCACGACGCCATCCTCGCCGTCGGTTTCCTCGAGGTGGACCCGGACGAGCTCCTCACGTGAAGTTGGCACGTTCTTGCCGACATGATCGGCCCGGATCGGCAGTTCACGGTGGCCGCGGTCCACGAGCACGGCCAGCCGGATTGCCTGGGGCCGGCCGAAATCGACCAGGGCGTCCATCGCCGCCCGGATCGTGCGGCCCGTATAGAGGACATCGTCGACCAGGACGATCGTGGCCCCATTGAGGTCGAACGGCAGGTCGGTGCCCTTGACGATGGGCTGCTGGGCCACGAGCGACAGGTCGTCCCGGTAGAAGGTGATGTCGAGGGCACCAACCGGCAGCCGGACGCCTTCGTTCTCGAAGATCGATTGGGCGATCCGGTGGGCGAGCGGAACGCCCCGCCGCTGGATGCCGATCAGGGCCAGCCCAGCCGTGCCGGCCTGCTTCTCGACGATCTCGTGGCTGATCCGGATCGTCGCCCGGCGGATCTCGTCCGCGGTCATGATCTGGCGACCCGTCATGCTCTCCTTCCCGGCCTCACAGAACCGGTCGTTAAAGGTCGGGTCCAGTCTACCGCAGGGTCGTCGGCGTTCGCCGGACCGGGCGGACGGTCAGTAGATCGAGACGCTGACCTGGGCGAGGCCTGACCACGAGGGACAGCCGCACACGGCGAAGAAGTCCGGTTCGTACATGTCGATGATCCGGGTCGGCTTGAAGGCGGCCGACGGACCCCAGTCACTCACGACACGGTCGAGGCAACCCCCAGGGCCGCACACCCGGATGACGGTCCCGGCCGGCAGGCGCATCGCCGTCGTGCCGTTGTTGTAGAAGCTGGCCACGCCGTGGAGGGTGTACTTCGGGGGCTTGATCGAGGACGTGAAGCCGGGCAACGGCTGACTCCGGACGGCGGCCCGGATGAGTGGGATCGCCAGCGTGCCGGAAGCGGGCTCGGCGAAACTCGCCGCATCGTCCAGGACGTTGGCCGAGCGCAGCGAGGGGTCGGCAATCGCGCCCACCGAAGTGGTCGCGTCCGACGGATCGATTGCCAGTTGCTGGAACGCCGCGGCCTCAATGGCACGGACGGGGCTGGGGGTTCGCGAGCCCACGATACCGGGTGCGGCGACCAGGGCGAGCGCGGCGCTGAGCACGGCGCACGCGACAAACTTGAGTCGCACTGAAGGCAGGATAGCCCGAATCGCTGATCCGGACAACCCATCCGGGGGATAGCCGGGTCAGGGAACGACGATCACGGTCTCGCTGCCGAACGACTGGACCGTGGTCTTGCCGGCGTTCGAGCCGGTCCAGGCCAGCACCGACAGGTGGCTGCCGGTACCGTCCTGGCCGGGCGGGGTCGCCCACACGAGCTGACCGTCCTTGAGGGCGAAACCACGCAGGGCCGGGGTCGGCGGGAGCAGGCTCGCTGTGCTCGTGCTCGGCAGGCCCGACTGAGGATCGATCGTCAGCAGGCGGAGCCCACCCAGCCCCGGGTTGTTCGGATCGGCAATCCAGACCCCAAGGTGCTGCCCGGTGCGATCCCAGCGAACATCCCAGTCGGCCACACCGTCGAGCGGCAGCGGGTGAGCCGCCGCTGCGCCGGTCAGGTTGTCGGCGGCGTCGCGGACGGCCCGCCAGCTGGCAATCTCGAGCTGGCCCTGGACCGGCTGCCACCCACCGCCGACCGGATCCAAGGCCAGGGTCCCGGCCCAGAACGCGACCCAGGTGCCCGACGGGTCGACGACGGGGCGCCAGCCGTCCAGGCCGACGATTCGGGTCGCCACGCCGGACGCTGGGTCGATCAGGTAGGCGGCCGGCGTCGCCAGCGTGAGCGGGCCGGTGGAACTGGCCGGGGACGCCGAAGCCAGGCCGGCCGCGGGCGCCGGTGCGACCGCTGCGCTCGGCGAAGGTGGGGTCGGGGACGGCGATCGCGGCGTCGGAACGGCGGTCGTGCCCGACGAGCCGGCGGGGCTCGCACTCGGCCCTGCCGATGCGCCCGGTGAGGCCCCGCCGTCAATCTCGATCGGATTGGCCCAGCTGGCCAGGATCTGGCCGGCCACCCAGCCCGAGAAGACCGAACCGTGGTCCGTGGTGATCGGCAGGGCGGCCGCCCAGCCGGCCTTCCAAACGTAAATGTCGGGGCCGGTCGTGCTGCCGGCCGGCCGGGCCGAGAAGGCAAACCAGGCACCGTCCGGACTGTAGGCGGCCTGATCGCCGACCAGGGTGACGTTGTTCAGGATCGCCAGGACGACCGCCGCCGACGGGGCAGGCGTGCCGGGTGGCGGAGGACTGACCGAGGGCGACCCGGAGGGCTGGACCGGGCTCTGGTTCGGTGTGGGCAGCGGTGTCCTGGTCGAGGACGGGAGGACGGTCGCGGTCGTGGTCGGCGTTGGACTTGCCGCCGCCGGCGAGCCACTCGCCCGCGGCGACGGGCTCGGACCTGGAGCGAGACTAGCTCCGGGGGCGGCAGGAACGGCCAGCAAGAACAGGCTGGAACCAACCCGGTTGAGCGCCGGTGCCACGGCGACACCCTGGTTGCCGTTGGTTGGCGAGAGCACGACCGAGCTTGGCGCGCTGGGCAGGTTGGCCAGCGTCCGGGCGAACCCTGTCAGCGGGGCGCAGTCGGGCTCATCGCCCGTAGGGCAGACCTGCCGAACGTCGGCGGTCACGAGGGAGGCACCTTGCGACCCCTTGGTCACGACCCAGGTGACGCGCGAGGTTGGCACCGTCACCGGGGTGGTCCTTGGCACGGCAGAGGCCAGCCCGCCGATCCCGGACGAGGCAACGGCCCCGGGAACCGGGCCTGCCAGGTTCGCACCCAGCAGGGTGGGGCCGACGATTGCGACTGCCAGGACCACGGCCACGCCGCCGCCCAGGACAGCGACCGGACCCCAGCGTCGGGGTGTCCGCCGGCCGATCGGCCCATTCCTGGCGTGCTCGCGTTCAAGGGCGGCGCTGGTCCGCGCCCACAGGTCGCGCGGTGGTTCGATCGAGGCCATGCCCCGCAGGGCAAGTCGGTCCGACTCGTAGCCGAGCAGGGTTGCCCGGCACGGCCCGCAGCCGGCCAGGTGCGTCTCGAGCGCCGTTGCCTCGGTGGCCGACAGGGTCCCATCGAGGCGCGCCGCGGCGAGCCGGCGGGCCTGCTCGTGGCTCAGCGGCTCGTTCATGGCCGGACCGGCCGATCCGGACCCGACCGACCGCGGAGCTCCTCTGCGCCCTCCGCCTCGCGGGCGCTGGCAAGCTCCCGGCGGAGGCTGTCGCGAGCCCGGGTCAGGAGCGCCCGGGCGGCAACGTGGCTGACTCCCAGGGCGGTGGCCAGCTCGAGGCCGGTCAGATCGTGCAGTTCAGCCAGCAGCAGCGCGGCGCGCTGCCGTTCGGGGATCCGGGCCAGGGCACGCTGGAGGTCGCTCGAGAGGCGGCCCTCCATGGCCAGGTGCTCGGCCGACGGTGAGCTTCCGTAGGACTCACCGGTCCACGGCAGGAACCGGACAATCTTCCGGCGACGGATCTCGTCGAGGGCAACGCGGTGGGCGATCTGGTACAGCCAGGCCCGCGCATGGGCCGGGTCCTCCAGCGAGGCATGGGCGCGGTACGCCTTGATGAAGGCGTCCTGGGTCAGGTCCGCGGCCAGCTCCGGATCGCGCAACATCCGGACCAGGTATGCGTAGATCTCGCCGTGGTGCTTCTGGAAAAGCTCCTCGACGAAGGCATCGGCAACGGTCCGGGCGGGTGATCCCGTCAAGACCCGTTCCCCTGCCAGGCTGCGTTGGGCAAACTGACCGATCTGGTCCACGGCCGAATGACGGCCGCATCGGCGGGCATGTGACGGTGCCTGCTCATCCGCCCCCACGCCCGCGCGCCGAGCGGAGCAGCTCCTCGACGGCATCTTCGGGGGAGACCGGGTTGACCGGCAGGCCGGTGCCCAGTTCCAGGCCGGCGATCTCGCGCAGGCGAGGATGGATCTCCCAGTGCCAGTGGTAGGTGCCCTCGATCTTCTCGCGCAGCGGGGCGCTGTGCAGGACCAGGTTGTGCGGCGGGCCATCGAGGGAGGCGAGCAGGCCGAGCACCCGCCGGAGTGCCTCCGCGGTGGAACGCACATCGGCGTCACTGGCTCGACCGAAGTCGGCGGCATGGGCCCGCGGCACGATCCAGGCCTCGAACGGTGAGCGCGAGGCATACGGCGCGAAGGCCACGCTGGCGGCATCCTCCCAGAGCAGCCGGTCGCCGCGCCGGACTTCGTCGCGGACAAGCCGGCAGAACGGGCACTCCCCCTCGCGGATGACGAAGCGGGCCGCTCCCCCGATCTCCTCGGCGACCCGGTGCGGAACCTGGGGCAGGTCATACAGGTCCAGGCACAGGTGGTCAGTCCGGGCGCCCGCCTGGGCACCCCAGTTCTGGACTACCTGGACGTAGGCCGTCTGGCCGGCCAGGCCGGCCCGGGCGATCTCGTCCCGGCAGACCCGCAGCATCGCCCCGATCAGCTCGTCGCCAACGGCCTGCAGCGGGCGGTGCTCGCCCGGCGGGGCGACCACCGTGCGCCAGCTGC
>JBBRIM010000183.1:0-5596 GCA_038221095.1 Candidatus Limnocylindrales bacterium | reverse complement strand
GAAGACCTGGTCGTAGCCGACGGCCACGAGCAGTCGCAGGGTGGCCTGGAACTGTTCCTCGGTCTCGCCGCAGAAACCCACGATCACGTCGGTGCTGATCGCGATCCCGGGGACCGCGGCCCGGATCCGGGCGAGCCGCTCGAGGTAGTGCTCGATGGTGTACTGGCGGCCCATCCGACGGAGGACGGCGTCGTCGCCCGATTGGACCGGCAGGTGGAGGTGCTCGCACACGGACGGGCAGTCGGCCATGGCCGCGATCAGCCGATTGGAGAGGTCCCAGGGGTGCGATGTCACGAAGCGCAGGCGTGGGATGGCCGGGACGCCATCGGCGGTCCGGATCGCGTCGATCGCCCGGAGCAGTTCGGCCAGGTCGGGCCGGCCACGCCGATCCTGCGCTCGCCCAACCGCGCGCTCGGGGTCGATCCCATCGAAGCGGGGTTCGGCCGGCAGGTCGTGGCCGTAGCTGTTCACGTTCTGACCGAGCAGGGTGACCTCGCGATACCCGGCGGCCGCCAGGCTGCGGGCCTCGGCGACGATCTCGTCGAAGGGACGGCTGCGCTCTGGGCCGCGGCTGAACGGGACGATGCAGTACGTGCAGGTCTTATCGCAGCCGTACACGATGGGCAGCCAGGCCGATGTGCCGGACGCGCGCCGGACGGCGCCACCCTCAAGGGCTCTGGCGCGGCTGTCGGCAAGGTGATCGGCTGCGCCCACCGTGGTCCGACCGACGACGGTCGTTGCACCCGTCCGGCCGGCCGGACGATCGGCCAGGCCGATCGGGGCCTGGGCCGAGGCCAGGCCGAGTCGCTCGACGAGTTCAGGTTCTTCATCGGGGCGCAGGAACAGGTCGACGGCGGGGTAGCGTTTGCGCAGACCGGCCCGGTCGGGCTCACGTACCGAGCAACCGGTCAGCACGACCCGCAGGCCTGGGTTAGCCACCTTCAGTTTGGCCAGCTGGCCCTGCCGCCCGATCACCTTCTGCTCGGCGGCCTCGCGAATCGCACAGGTGTTGATCACGATCAGGTCGGCCAGGTCGAGTCCCGGGGCCTCGTCGCAGCCCGCTGCCAGCAGGCGGCCGGCCATCTCCTCGGAATCGCTGTGGTTCATCTGGCACCCGAGCGTCCAGATCGCGAAGCGGGGCAGGGCCGGCGCGTCAGGGCGGTACTCGTCGACGCGGGCGTCGCTGGGGCTCTCGGAGACCCGGCCGAGGAGGACCGGGGGCGCCGGCACGTCGAGCACCGGCAGCGATCGATCGCCGCGGATTGGACCCGGGTCATTCATGGCTGGCCACCAGGTCGTCCGACCGACGCGCCAGTGCGCTCAGCAGGCGCTCCCCAACGACCTCGGGCACCCACGTGGCCGCGTGGATCTCGGCGTACGAGCCCGTGTCGCCGTGGAAGTCGCTGCCGCCGGTCTTGACCAGTCCGAGCTCGTCGGCAACGCGGCCGACCGATTTGACGTGCTGCCGGTCGAAGGTGCGGTAGTAGACCTCGAGGCCGCCGAGACCGGTCGCCCGGAGTTCGCGCAGGATGGGCAGGTGCGCCTCCGCCTCGCCGAAATGGGCCAGCACCGGCAGCCCGCCGGCCGCCCGGATGGCAATGATCGCGGGACCCGGGCCGATTCCCTCGCGGGCGATGTAGGCCGGGCAGCCTCGGCCGAGCCAGCGCGCAAAGGCCTCTTCGACCGACGTGACATGACCGCTGTCGATGAGCAGTCGAGCCACGGTCGGCCGGCCGAGCGACTCGATCGCGCTCAGGTCCATCCGTTCAGCCGCCGCGTCGACCGACATGCCCTGGCCGCGGAGTGCGGCCAGCGTCCGCTCGAAGCGGACCCGGCGGCCCTCGCGCTGCTGCCGGAGGAGCGCCTCGAAGGCCTCATCGTCGGGCCGGACGCCGAAGCCGAGGATATGCAGCTCGCCTTCCCAGAAATCGGCCTGGCCCCGGGTCAGGCAGTTGATCTCGACGCCCGGGATCAGGCTCAGGCCATTAGGCAGGGGTGGTGCTCCGGCTGCGTGAAGTTCGCGGTACGCCGCCAGGTCGTCGTGGTCGGTGATCGCGAGGAGCCGGACACCGGCCGCGGCCGCCTGCTCGACGAGCGCCCGCGGTTCGAGGATTCCGTCGGACCGCAGGGTGTGGCTGTGAAGATCGACCCGGGATGGTCCGTCGGGCACGACCGGGTCGATCGCCCTGGCATGGCGATCCCGCGGGGCGTTCACCTCAGACCTCGATGAGTTGCTGGATTCGCTCGATCGCTAGGGCACGACCGGTGGCCGGGTCGATGTCCACCTGGCAGGCATTGAAGATCACCGGCCCCTCCCCCACTTCGAATCGCGTCGGCAGGGCGTTGATGAATCGGGGCAGCACGGTGCTCGGCTTGAACCCGATCACGCTGTGGATCGGCCCGGTCATGCCCAGGTCCGTCTGGTAGGCCGTCCTCCCTGGCAGGATGCGCTCGTCGCCCGTGACGACGTGGGTATGGGTTCCGACCACCACGCTGACCCGGCCGTCGAGGTGGATGCCCATGGCGTTCTTCTCGGACGTGATCTCGCAGTGAAAATCGACCAGCCGGATCGGCGGGAGCGGCTCGGAGGCCTCGTCAAGGAGCCGATCGGCATCGGTGAACGGGTTGTCGATCGGCTGCATGAAGGTCCGGCCCTGGAGGTTGATCACGGCCACGTGACTGCCGTCGAGCGCCTCGTGGATCGCCCAGCCGCGGCCGGGCACGTTGGTCGTGCCGTAGTTGAGCGGTCGCAGGATGCGGTCGCTGCGCTCCAGCTCGGGGTAGATATCGCGCTTGTCCCAGATGTGGTTGCCCGAGGTGATCACATCCACACCGGCGCCGAAGAGCATGGCGGCCGTGGCCGGGGTCAGGCCCATGCCACCGGCCAGGTTCTCGCCGTTGGCCGTCACGAAGTCGATTCCACGAGCGCCGCGCAAGTCCGGCAGCAACGCTTCGACGGCCAGTCGTCCCGGTTTGCCGATGACGTCGCCGATCAGCAGGACCCGGCACGCGCCCTGGGGGCGAGGCGCGTTCCCGTTGGCCGGGTTGCCCAGGCGGACGCCGGCGTTCTCGCCTACTTTGCGTACTCCACGGCACGCGTCTCGCGGATCACGGTCACCTTGATCTGGCCGGGATAGGTGAGCTGATCCTCGATCTTCTTGACGATGTCGCGGGCGAGCCGGCTGGCCGTCAGGTCGTCGATCTCCTCGGGTCGGACGAGGATCCGGACCTCGCGACCGGCCTGGACGGCGAACGAGCGCTCGACCCCGGCGAAGCTCTCGGCGATTGCCTGGAGGTCTTCGAGCCGCTTGACGTAGGTATCCATCGACTCGCCCCGGGCACCCGGTCGCGAGGCGCTGATCGCATCAGCGATCTGGACGATCGGCGCCTCGACGCAGGCGTATTCGACTTCCTGGTGGTGGGCGGCGATACCGTTGACGACCTTCATCGGCAGGTTGTGGCGCTGGGCGATCGCAGCACCAATCGCGGCGTGGGGACCTTCCACCTCGTGGTCGACGGCCTTGCCGATGTCGTGGAGCAGGCCGCCCATCTTGGCGATCTGGATGTCCGCGCCGACCTCGGCCGCGATCACTGCGGCGAGACGGCTCGTCTCGACCACGTGGTTGAGGACGCTCTGGCCGTAGCTCGTGCGGTACTTCAGGCGGCCGAGCAGCTTGATGATCTCGGGCGGCAGGCCGGGCACGCCGGCGTCGTAGGCGGCCTGCTCACCGGCCTGGCGCATGACCAGGTCGACCTCGGCCCGGGCCTTGGCCACCACTTCCTCGATCCGGCCTGGATGGATCCGGCCGTCTGCGATCAGCTTGGTGATCGCCAGCCGGGCAATCTCGCGGCGGACCGGGTCGAAGCCCGACACGACGACCGTCTCGGGCGTGTCGTCGATGATCAGGTCGACCCCAGTGGCCTGCTCGAGGGCCCGGATGTTGCGGCCCTCGCGGCCGATGATCCGGCCTTTCATCTCGTCGCTGGGGAGGTGCAGGACGGTCACGGTGTGCTCGGCGGTGTGGTCCGCGGCAACCCGCTGGATCGCGGTCACCACCACTTCGCGGGCGCGATCCTGGGCTTCGTCGCGAGCCCGTCGTTCGATGGACTTGGCGAGCTTGACGGCATCGTGCTCGGCCTCCTCGCGGACGGCCTCGAGCAGGATCCCCTTGGCATCCTCGGCCGACAGGCCACTGACCTGTTCGAGGGCGGTGACCTGCTCCTGGTGAGCCTTGGTGAGCTCCTCGCGGGCCCGGTCGAGCTCGCGCTCTCGATCGATCAGCTTGCGATCGCGGCCTTCGAGCATGTCCGCCCGCTGGTCGAGCTGTTCGTCGCGCTGGAGGACCCGCCGCTCGAGGTTGGAAAGCTCATTGCGCTTGGCCCGGGCCTCATCCTCGGCCTCGCGCTGGAGCCGGATCTTCTCCTCTTTCGCCTCGAGGATCAGGTCCTTCTGCTGGCTCCGGGCCTTCTCGATGATCAGGGCCGCCTTTTCGTCGGCGTCCTTCATCGCTCGGCTGGCAAAGGTGCTGCGCACCACGAATCCGACAATAACGCCGGCAGCCGTGGCCGCAATCGCGACCACCGCCACGAAGACGGGATCCATCTTCTCTTCCTCCCGCCCGACCGGATCGCCGATCGGAGGTCTCTAATCAACGTGACGGCGCGGGAGGGCGAAACGCGCGCTCGGACCCGCGTCGGGGCGGTGGGCCAGCGCCGCGCTCCTCCCCGGATCGCGACGCGTTCGGTGTCTGACGCTAGCCTACGGCCGGACCGCTGGCGGCGCAACCGACGCGGCCACCGTGCGGCAGACTTCGGGGTCAAAGCCGTTTCGGGCGAGCAACGCGTAGGCCCGCTCGCGGCGTTTGCGGGGATCGTCGATCCGGTCGAGGTCCCGGCGACGGCGTTCGATCAGCCGGCGGGCGGCGGATTCGTCCGGTGATGCACTCGATTCGCCGTCGTCGCCCGACTCCAATCCGGCCCGCGCCCCTTCCTCGGCGTGCTCACGCCGTTCGTCCAGGGCGGAGGTGATCTCGGTCCGGCCGACGCCGCGCTGACTGAGCTCGCGCCGGAGGGCCATCTCGCCGCGTGGACGGGCCCGGTCGCGAGATTCGATCCAGCCCCGGGCGAACAACTCGTCGTCGAGCAGTCCGATGACGGTCAGCCGCTCGATCGCGCCGGCGATCAGGTCGGGCCGGTAGCCGGCGTCGGTCAGTCGACGCCGGACTTCCTCGACGGAGCGCGAACGCGCCTCGAGAAAGCGCAGGCCCGCTGCAAGAACGACCTCGGGATCGTCCACTGCCGCCCGCCGGGCACGGACGTCGGCCCGCGACTCACGCCGCGGCCGCCCGCCTCGTGCCCGCGACGAGTCACGTTCGTCGGGATTCACGGCCTGCTGGACCTACTCGGCCTCGACGATCCCTTCGACCGGCACCGGGACCTCGTTGATCCGAGTCCGGATCCGGCGCTCGATCTCCTCGCCGATCGGCGCGTTCGCCCGCAGGAAGTCCTTCGAAGCCTCCCGGCCCTGACCGAGCCGGGTGTCGCCGAAGGTGAACCAGGCGCCTGTCTTGGTCACGACGTCCATGGCCACGCCAAC
>JBBRIM010000182.1:0-5624 GCA_038221095.1 Candidatus Limnocylindrales bacterium | reverse complement strand
GCAGATCGATCGCGGCGAGTCGAGCCTTGGGAGCCAGGGGATGTTCTCCTTCTAGTTGGCCGGCGGGGACCACGGCTGGGCAAGTGTCGCACCGCGCTGGATCGTCTCGAATGTATTCGCGCCGACGTCGATCCAGGGTCCGACCTCGCCGCCTGGCCAGTCGATGCGAACTTGGGCATGGCCGGCGGTTCCCAGCCCGAAATGAGTCCAGCCGAGCGCTCCGCCGATGTGCCCGCCGCCGATTGTGAGCTCGCGGCGCATCGTGGTGTCACCAACCCTGACGTCGATCCAGGCACCGATCGCGGCGCGGTTCGGACCGGCCTGGTCGAGCTGGATTGCCAGCCAGTTGCCCATTGGCAGCGGTGCGGCTGGCGTCCCGCTGCCCACGCTGCGCCACAGCTTGACCGGCGCCCCGAGGTTGACCTCGACCAGGTCGAGCAGGCCATCCTGGTTGAAGTCGGCGAGAGCCGCCCCGCGGCCCCGGTCGAAGCTGACGATTCCGGCGGCGACGGCACCCTCACTGAAGGTCCCGTCGGGTTGGCCGAGGAAGAGCTCGCTCGGATCCTTCAGGGCGAAACCCACCTGTGCGTTGACGTTGCCTTTGGACACGAAGAGGTCGACATAGCCGTCGTTGTTCACGTCCTGGAACTCGGGGTGCCAGGCGGTCGACGGCTCGACATCGCCCCCGGTGAACGGCGCCGCCGCGGTCACGCCGCGCTTGAGCGCGATGTCGCGGTAGGTTGGCTGGCCCGGGCCGGCGGTCAGGGTCTGGAGCTTGTTGTCGGCCTGGCTGGTGAGGTAGAGCTCGGGGAACCCGTCGCCGGTGAGGTCGTAGCTGGCGATGCCCATCCCGAAGATCTGCATGCTGACCCAGCCGTCGTCGGCGGTGTACGCCCGCGGGGCCTGGCCTGTCGGGATGTGCCACAGCTGCTCCTGGCCATCGATGTAGTAGTTGCGGTCGTTGCTCACCCGCAGGTCCTGCTGGCCGGACCGGTTCCAATCACTGAAGAGCATCGACAGCGCACAGTAACCTGGCGCCAGGGCGATCGGCGGGCTGTAGGCAGTGCCGGCCGAATTCGGCCGAATCAGCTCGTTGGCAGCGCAATCCGAGGTGGCCTTGCCGGCCGAATCGACGGCCAGGTAATGGCCGATCGCAAGCGTCGGCAATGCCGCCGAGCCCTCCCACCGGGCGCTGAAGGCGGTCGTCCAGCCCGTGCCCGGATCGAAGGCGAGGGCCTCGTTGGCCCGCTCGAAGCGGCAATTGCCCAGGCCACGCAGGAGGACCGGCTCACCGAAGCGGAGGACGACGAGGTCGGCAATCCCGTCGCCGGTGATGTCGATCGCGTAGGCACCGACGACATTGGCCAGATCCGTGGCTGGATCGTGGAGACGGGTGAACCTCAGGGCCCCATCGCGCGGACTGTCGTTGCGATAGAGGGCGGCCGGGTTGCTGCCCCCGGCGATGTACAGGTCCGGCTTGCCGTCGCCGCTGCAGTCGAAGACGGCCAGGCCGCCGCCGACCGAGAAGTCCGCCCTCGCGTTGTCGGCGTAGACCTGGTCAACCCCGGCAGCGGCAGCTTCCTCGACGAAGTGAGGCGCCCCGAGTGCGCCCGCAACCCCACCTCGACCGATGCCGATCAGGCCATACCCGATCAGGGCGGCCGCCGCGAGGGCAATGACGGCGATTCCGGCCGTGATTGCGAGAGATCGGCGCGACACCGCTACTGGCTGGCCTGGCCGCTGTACAGCAGCTGTGCCCTGGCCCAGGCGGCCTTGCCGCATTCGGAGCCGATCCTGCGGCCGGTCAGATCGTCGGCCTGGACGTGGATCCCTCCGTACAGGCGCGACTGGCCGGCCTGGTCCGAAGCGTCGTAGTAGGTCGCCCATTCGAGCCGGATATCGGTCGTCGGACCCTGCTCGAACTTGAGCGAGCCGGCCTTGATCGTGTACCCGCTGACACCGCCCGGGAAGTACTCGCTGCCGGTGAAGCTCGTCAGGACCTCGGCAGCCGCCCGGCTGAACGTGCTGTGACCCGAGGCGTAGCCCTGGAACGCTGGGGTGACGAAGGTCGGCAGCTGATAGGGCAGCCAGGTGGTCGCCAGGATCCACTTGACCCCGCCGACCTGCGTCTTCGGATCGGCCGGAGTGCCGGCCCAGGCCTTGATCGCAACCTGGCCGATGTTGCGAGACAGTGCTGCCAGTGGTTGGCCCGGAGCCGAATTGGCGGCAGTGACCAGCTCGATCAGGTCGGGCACCAGGGGCAGGCCGTCCTTGTTGTACGACCGGCCAGCCGGGTCACCCGACTGGCCCAGGCCAGCCATGTACCGGATCATCGAGATCGGACGGGTGCCGTCGTACTCGCCCTTCAGGCCCCAGGCTGCGACCGCCGCATCATGGACCGCGCCATTCAGGGCCACATACAGCTTGACGTCCCACTGCAGGCGGTCGACGCTCGTGCCCCGGCCGCCCATCTTGAGGTTGGGCGAGAGCTCATCTGAAACGAGATTGGCCAGCACATTCCAGTGGCCGGGTGGTGTTTCGGAGTTCGGGCCGTCAGCCCAGAACTCGGCCATGACCCGGGCGAAGTCACCGGTGTTCACGACATCGGCGGGATACGGCTGCCCGGTTGCCGGGTTGACCGGGTGCCCCTGTCCGTCGTTCGTGCCGAGGGTGTTGTTGCCGCGGGCGCCCGGCGAGATATCGATCGTCTGGCCCTGGTTCGGATCGAGCAGGCTGCTGTGGCGGATCACGTCGACGACCTCGGCCTTGAACTCGGCGTCGGTGGCCGGATCGCCAAGTCGGGGTTGCGGTCCCGGATCGATCGGCGTGCCACCGGGACCCGCCGGGGGGAGGGCAAAGCTCCTGACCCCGCCCCACTGGGTCCCGATCGCGACCTGGACGCCGTTCGTCACCGGGATCCCGTTCTGGGAGATCATGTGGGCAATCTGGAGCGGCTGCCAGTGATTCGGGTCGGTCATCGTGGTGCCCGGACCGGCGACCACGAGCGGTGGGTTGACCGGCTTGTAGTTCGGGTTGGCGTACTTGCCGGTCTCGTTCGAACCGTCCGTCCTGCCGTAGGCGACGATCGCCGCCCCGATCCGGTTGCCCAGGGCGGCCGCCGAGTCACCGGTCGTCGCGCTGTTGGTGATCGGGTAGCACAACGTATCCATCACGTTGTCGAACTCGCCCGTCGACAGGTCGCCGCCGACGGCCCCGATGTACCGGGCGGTCAGGACGCGGTAGGCGGCGTAGCTGATCGCCTCGTTGCGGGCCGCTCCAACATCGGAGGCGCTCGCCTTCTCGGTGTCGATGTAACCCGTCGCCTGCGGGTCGTAGGCGGCCCAGGCATCCCACATGGCGACCGAGGTATGGAACAGGTTGCGGGCATGGACCGGCGGATTCGGGAGTGCTCGCCGGATCGCGTCGAGGAGCGCCTCGTCCCAGCGCCGGGCAACCGACCATTCCGGATGGTTCGCCGGAGGCGGACAGCGCGGGGCCTGGTTGCGGACAACCACGAACAGGCCACTCGCCACGACGACGAGCGCCGCGATCACCGCGACGATGACCTTGCCCCGTGATCCGCGCATGCGCGGCGGCCTGCCATCGAGGATGGCAGCAGTCAGATCCTCCACCTCGGCATGGTACCGATCAACCGACTGCACGTCGATCGGCGCAGCCTCGTTGCCCAGGACGAGCCTCGCAACGCAGGTCGGCCAATGTCAGTCGTCGTCGGCGCTCAGCGGGAATGGCAGGGCGATCGGGTCGGCCGCGAGGCGGCTGCGCCCGGCGGCGTCAAAACGATCGAGACCGAGCTCGGTCACGTCGATCAGGTCGGTTCGACCGTCGACGGCAAGGTCGGCCGCCACCCGGGCAACTGCCGGTCCCCACATCATGCCGTGGCCGCCCGGCGAGGCGACCGTCACGCCCTCGATCCGGTCGCCGCCGGGCGTGATCGCCGGGCCGAGGATCGGGTGGTGATCGGGCGTGAAGTCGATCGTGGCGCACCACGCCTTGCGCAGGGCCAGGCCTCGTGCCGCCGGCACGAGCCGCTCCAGGCGACGCTGCATCCGGCGCAGGTAAGGCCAGTCAATCTCGCGGGCGAGGCCGGGTTTCTCGTCCGGGTTGCTCATCCCGAACAGCAGGCCACCCTCCTCGAGCCGCCAATAGAGGCCCTTGCCCAGGTCGAAGATCATCGGCTGGCGCTCGACCTCGAAGGCCGGGTGTGGCTCGGTCACGGCGATCTGGTGGCGCGCCCCTCCGGCCGCGATCCGGACGCCGGCCAGCTTGCCCACCGCCCGCAGCGTCGGGCCGCCGGTCAGCAGGACTCGCTCGGTCGCGATCGGCCCGCCGGACGTCTCGACACCGGTGACCCGGCCGTGGTCGACCCGGAGGCCACGGAACGAGGTCCGCTCGCGCAGCTCCACCCCGACCTGCTGCATCGCGAGTGAATAGGCAAGCACGTTGCGCGGTGGATCGATCGCCCCATCCGTGCTGGCGTAGCTTCCGCCGCGATGGCCCGCTTCGGCCAGGGTTGGGTTGACGGCCCGGGCTTCGTCGGGACCGAGCCAGCTGACGTCGAGGCCGGCCTGCCGTTGCATCTCGACCCGGGCTCGTCCCTCCCGCTCGTCCCGGGCGGTCACGGCCAGGATCAGGTAGCCGAGCTCGCGAAACCCGGAGTCCGTCCCGTAGCGCGCCTGCTGGCCCCGATAGAAGTCGATCGTCCAGCGGCCGAGGGCGACGGTGGTCGGGGTGCCGCCCTGGGCCCGCACGATCCCGGCGGCCCGGCTGCTGGCACCGCTGCCGGCGACGCCCTGTTCGACGACGATCACCCGCTTCAGACCGGCCTCGGCAGCGAACGTCGATGCCCAGCCGCCGATCGTGCCGGCCCCCACCACCACGAGGTCGGCCGAGTCCTGGACGGTCATGACTGCTCCTCTGACCAGTGGGCCGGGCCGGCAGACGCTCCCGGACACGTCCGAGGATACGATCCCGCCAGGCGGGCGCGCCGTCTTGTCGCGCTACCTGGTCCAGGCTTGAGCGCCTGGCGTCAGCGCGGGAACGCCCGGCCTTCCACGCACAGCGCGACCACCCCGCTCGCCTCGAGCCGTTTCGCGACGCGGAGATCGGTGACGGTCCACGCGGCCACCTCGAGATCGGCCGCCCAGGCCCGGGTGAGGCCGGCCGGATCGATCGCGTGCCAGTCGACCGAGATGCCCACGCAGCCCAGCTCCTCGGCGACCCGCACGTCGCTCGCCTTCAGGCGCTCGGTGTTCAGCCAGCACGGCCAGGCCGGGGCCAGGGACCGAATGCGCTGGAGGGCCGTCACGTCGAACGAGGAGACGACGGCCCGGTGCAGGTCGGCGCCCCGGCCGGCGGCGAGGACCTCGACGACCGACCGGCCGAGATCGGTCTTGAGCTCGACGTCGAGGAAGGCCCGGCGCGGCACCCGCTGGAGGACCTCGGCCAGGGTGGGCACGCCGTGGTTCGCGAGCTGCGCAGCGCTGAGCTCGGTGACCAGGGCGGGGACACCCTGGACTCGTGCCAGCGACGCATCGTGGATCAGCACGGGGATGCCGTCGAGCGAGGCCTGGACATCGAACTCGATGCCGTCGCAGCCGGGAACC
>JBBRIM010000181.1:0-5745 GCA_038221095.1 Candidatus Limnocylindrales bacterium | reverse complement strand
TGACACGAGCTGGTCCGCGCCGGGCTGGACGCCGGCCTCCTCGAGGAGCGCCTTGAGTGGGATCCCGATCCAGCGGGCATTGCCGGCATACGGGCCGCCGACCTCGTTGGAGACGCAGGTCAGGGTGATGTCGCGCTCGATCGATGGCCGGGCGAGCAGGGTGGGCAGGTCAAGGTTCAGTTCGTGATCGACCATGCCGTGGATCCGCAGGCGCCACGTGGCCGGATCAACGGTTGGCGGGATGAGGGCCGTGTCGACCCGATAGAAGTCGCCGTTCGGGGTGATGAACGGCGAGACCCCATTGATCGCGACTCCCGCCGCGCCCGGCGTGGCCCGTCCGATATCCGTCGGGGTCGGGATGGCGAGAGCCGTCGCCGTGGGTGAGCGTCGAGCGAGGCCCAGGATCCCGAGCCCTCCGCCGACAACCGCGACGCCGCCGACGAGACTCGCGGCAACCAGGAAGCGTCGTCGGCCGGGGTCGCCACTGGCGGCGAAGGAACCTGCGACGAACGTGGACTCGGTCGCCCGATCGCCGGTCGGCCGGGCCGCCCGGGTGAGGACCGTCAGCGCGAGCGCGCCGGCCAGGACCCCCACGATCGTGGGCAGGCTATCGGTCAGGGTGGCGTTTGGTCGGGTGGCCACGGCGGCGAGCCCGATCAGCCCGAAGAGCCCAATCCCGACCCAGCCGAGCTGGATCCGGCGCCAGGCCGCCATGCCGATCAGGGCGGCGACGACAGCGATGACCAGGACCATGCCCGTCACGAGGGCGAGCTTGTCGTTCGTGCCAAAGGTGCGGATCGCAAAGGACTTGAGGAACTCGGGCGTGGCATCGATGGCGGCCCCGCCGACCGCGATGATCGGCGAGCTGACGGCACCGACCAGCCCGGCCCGGGCCTGCCCGATGGCCAGGGTGAGGGCGGCCGCGAGAAGTCCGCTAAGGGCCCCCGTGAGGATGCCGGCACGCTTCGAGGTAGCCATGTACTGCTTGGTCGGGAGATTGCTCCCCGTCGATGGGATCACGACCCTGCATTCGCACGTCGGCAGGATCCGGATGCGTATCGACTTCGACTCACGCGGATCGCCAGGACGATTGGAAGCCGCGATCGCCCACGGGTTGACCTACGACGAGTCGCTCGGCCCTCCTGGCCCTTGAAACCTGGCGCCCCCTGGCTGTCGCCTGATGAGCGCTGGCTGATCGCTCTGCTCAGCCGGAGGTCGCCGTCAGTCCACCGACGAGCTGCGCCCGGAACCCGCCGCCCCGCCTCGGCCGAGTGGGTACCGCCAGCGGCGCCAGGTGGGCTCAGCCCGGAACGCCGCCCCGGCCAACAGCAGCCAGGCCGTGCCGGCCAGGATCCCACCAGCGACGTCGGTCAGGTAGTGATAGCCGAGGTAGATCCGGCTGATCCCGACCAGTACGGCGATGACCGTGGTCGCGACGACTGCCAAGGCCCCCGCCCGCCGGCCGTAGATCGACCAGATGATCAGGGCCAACGCGCCGTAGAACACAACGGCATTCATGGTGTGGCCGCTTGGGAAGCTGTAGTCGGGCAGCACGTTGGCCCACGGCAACTGCGGCCGCGGGCGGGCAAAGACCAGCTTCATCGCGCCCTGGAGGATCACGCTGCCTGCGCCGGCGACAGCCAAAAAGGCGGCCGGCCGATAGCGCCGCCGAGCAATCAGCCAGACAGCCACGACCATGAAGATCGGGAGGATCACGAGGTTTGACCCGAGGTCCGTGAACCCATTCATCAGCACGTCCATCCCCGGCGATGCAATCCCGTGGAAGAACGGCGTGGCCCAGGTATCAAGCGCGAATATCTCCTGGGTCCGGACCCCGTCGGCGATCGAGCCGAGCACGACCAACGCGGCTACGACCATGGCCAGCCCAACGATGACCGTGGTGGCTGCCAGGCCGAGCTGAGGAGGCACGGCCGGGGCCGGCGTCGTCCCGGCGGGCTCGCTTGGCCCCAGTGGGCCCCGTTCGCCAAGCCGGCCGGGCTCCTCGGCGGTCAGCGGATCGGTCATGGTTTCGCCCAGCCCCCCGGCCGGGCGACCCACCCGTAGGCGCCCAAGGCGACAACCGCCCCCAGGAACCCGCCGATCAGGTCCGTGGGGAAGTGCTCGTTCAAGGCCAGCCGCGCGATCCCGACCAGGACAACCTCGATCACAACGGCAACGACCAGGAGAACCCTCAGGCGATCGTGGCGGGTAGTCCGCCAGAAGCGGATCGCGACCACCCCCAGGATCGTCATGGATTCGAGCACGTGGCCCGACGGATAGCTGTAGACCACACCCGGGATCCCGTCCCCGCTGCCCGAGGGCCGGACTCGGGCGGTCAGCTGCTTGACACCTTCGCTCCCTGCGGTCACTGCCACGAGGATGATGACCACGAGGATGGCCTCGTGATACCGGCGTTTGATGACCAGTCCCGCGACGAATGCGACGCCGATGACGATCAGCGGGATGTTGGCCGACTGGGACACGCCCTGCCAGAACGGGGGCCAGCCGTCTAGTCCGCGGGCGGCGGACAGGATTGGTTGATCAAACGGGAATGTCACGCCCAGGGAAATGGCCAGGGTCAGCCCAACAATTCCGAGCAGGGCGGCGGTTGCCAGGATCAGCCACCCGCGGTCTTCGTCGCCAGCGCGCACGCGCCCCTGGGGTTCGGCAGAAGGAACGGGTTGCGACGTTCGAGTTTCCATCCCAGGACCGTATCCTCACATGGATTCGCGGGGAATGACATGGCCCACGGCCCACCTTGCAGGCACGCGACAAGGCCGTCGCTCAGCCGCCATCACTGGACGAAGTCGGCCGCACGGTGAGGTCGAGAGCCGCCTCAGGGACGGGCGTGGCCCGGGTGATCGGCCCGTCGAATGCCGACTTCTCCAAGGCAAACAGCGCGTCCCTGCCATCGAGCTTCAACAGGGCGACGTGATTGCCAAAGAATGGCCCGGCCGACGTCCCCCACTGGAAGGTGACGGGCGCGACGCGACCCAGGCGGGCGAGGCGGCGGGTGAGGCGCTGGGCGTAGCGACTCCAGGCAGCCCAGAACACGCCCCGCATTGGCAGGGGGATGGAGTTGTGGAACGGCGAGCAGGTGAGCTGGTACACCCGCGATTCGAGCGCCTCCTGAAAGTGCGCCTCGGACACGTAGGTGTGGTGGACGTCGCCGGACAGGACGCAGATCGTTGCCGGCGGCGTCCCGCCGTGCGCCCCGGTCCCCACCCGGACGAACAATCGGGCGAGCCGGTCAAAGGAGTCTCGAAATGCCGCCCAGTGCTCGAGGTCAACGGCACGGCGCAGCTTCTCGCCCAACCGTGCCGCGGACCGGCCGCGCGAGCCGGCGCTGATCGCCTCGTCGAATGACTCGATGTCATGAAGCGCCCTGGGCAGGAGCCATGGAACCGAGGTCCCCACGATCAGGTGCTCGAAGCCCCCGCCCTCCACCTGTTGCTCGATCCAGCGGAACTCGGCGTCGCCGACCATCGACCGCCCACCCTCCGTCAGGACCCGGCCGGCCCGTGAGTCGATGACCAGCAGCCGGATCGCGCCGAAGTCCCGCCGGTACGACCACTGGACGCCCGGCCCGCCGTCGGCCTCACGGTCGGCCCGTTGCGCGAACTCCCGAAGAGCGGCCTCGGCATCCGGTCCGGCCTGGACCAGCTGGTACATCGCGTCGGCGCTCAGGTCGTTGGGCGCCAGGTTGCCCAGATGCTGGTAGATCCAGTACGACATGAACGCTCCGGTGATTCGTTCGTTCCACCAGGTGGTTGCCTGCATATCTGCCCGCCAGGCCGCGGACGTGTTCCAGTCGTCGAGCACATCGTGGTCGTCAAAGATCATCGAGCTGGGCACGGTCGAGAGCAGCCAGCGCACATCGGGGTCGCCCCAGGCCTCCGCGTACAGCCGCGTGTATTCCTCGAAATCGGCCACCTCCAGGTATGGTGCTACCTTCGGGTCACGGCGCTTCGAGATGAACTCACGGGTCGCCGGCGAGGTCACGTCGGCGTAGACCTGGTCGCCCAGCATCAACAACGCCTGGGGCCAGTCCTCCGTCGCGAGACCGGCCATCCGCCGAGCGTAGGCGCCCAGGACATCGTGGCCGGACCCTGTTGGGTCCTTCACCTTGACCGAGGCCGGTGAGCGGCATGACCCGAACAGGAGCCGGAAGGGTCGACCTGTGTCAACCGTTCGAATCAGGCTTGGGGGGTACGGCGAGTCGGCCAGCGGCCAGACCTGCTGTCCGTCCAGCTCCACCGTGTAGGGGGCGCTCGAGCCCGGCTCAAGGTTGCTCAGCACGATCAGGGCAAATGCGTGACCACCCAGCGAAAACGTTGGGGCGCTGGCGCGGGAGCTTCCTCGTCGGATCGTGACGGTGCAGGTGCCGCTTGTCTCCACCCAGACGGTGGCATCCCTCGCTCCAACGTGGCGCAGGAGTGGGCCCAGGACGAGGCTTACAGCCACCGGCGCAACCGGAGCGTCACCAGCGTGGCAATGGCGAGGACCACGATCAGGGCCACCACGATCCAGAAGATGGCCGGGTCGTCGTTCGAGTACGGGGGATGAGTGTTCATGCCCATGAAGCCGGCAATCACGCCCGTCGGGAGGAGCAGGATCGAGACGATCGTCAGGGTCTTCATCACGTCGTTGGTGCGCTGGGCGGTCCGTGACATGTGGATGTCGAAGGTGCCGATGAGCGCCTCCCGGGCGGCGTCGATCGCGTCCACGGCGCCATTGAACCGGTCCGTGATCCCCGCAAACCGGGGCGCTGCTTCAGCGCCGGTCACGACTTCGAAATCAGCCCCGGCCATCGCCACGATCACACTCCGATGGGCAACCAGCCTTCGCCGGGTTGCCGCGATCCTGTGGCGCAGACCGACCAGCTCGGACAGCAGGTCAGTCCTGCCGGTCGACTTCAGCGCCTCACCGTCCAGCTCGTCGACCCGGGCCAGGATCGCGTCGGTCAGCTCGAGATAGCTGGTGATCACGCCGTCCAGCAGCACGCTGGCGAAATCGGCCGAATCAATCTCACCCAGGCTCGTGTCGGCAGTGATCCGTCCATTGAGCTCAGCGAGGAAGGCGATCGGATTGTGGTGAGCGGTCAGGACCACGTTCTTGCCGACGGCCAGGTCCAGGATCTCAGGGACGTCCGTGTGCTTCTCGGAGCGGAGCACGACGAGACGGGCCAGGAAGTAGTCACCGTGAACGGACAGGTGGGGCTGACCAGATGCCGCCCACGCCCTGGTGAGCTCAGCCGGATCGAACGGCAACCAGTCCGCCGGGACCGGGCTCTCCGGTGGCTCCCCGGATAGGATCAGGTCCACCCACAGGAGCTGCCGGTCACTGACCTCCCTGGCAGTCTTCGGCCCGAGCTCAAGCTGCCGGTCAACTCGATCGGCATCGAACAGGCGGGCGCTGACGGCGGCGGCGCTCTTGCGCTTGGTGGCGGCCACTACTCGATCTCGACCCGCTCCCGATTCGGGCCGGGCCGATCCGTCCGACCGTCGGCGAGCTGGATCCGCCTGATCCAGAAGTCGACGATTGAGCGGATGCCCAAGAGGTGCTCGCGGCCAGCGTTCCGGAAGTGGCGGCTTGATTCTGGCAGCACGACCCGGCCCATGAGGTCTCGGCCGCGCTCGCGCAGGCCCGAGCTAACTTCGAGGCGGGCGAGGCGCGCTTCAAGTTCGGCGATCCGCTCGTTGGCCACCGCCGGGTCGGTTGGCGGGACTCCCGCCGACGCGCTGC
>JBBRIM010000180.1:0-5754 GCA_038221095.1 Candidatus Limnocylindrales bacterium | reverse complement strand
AGACCGAACGGCTCGGTAGCGCGATCGATGACGCCGAGCGTGGCCCCGGCCTCCACGCGGACCAGGCAGGCGCCGGCGTCGACCTCGACTGCGGTCAGCGCCCCGAGGTCCAGCACGATCCCGTCGTCCACCGTGCCGTTGCCCGCCACGTTGTGGCCCCCGCCACGGATCGCCAGCGGCAGGCCGGTCTCCCGGGCGAACGCGATGACCGGCGCGATGTCGGCGGCGTCCGCGGCCTGCACGATGAGCGCCGGGCGCTTGTCGATCATCCCGTTCCACACCCGGCGAGCCTCGTCAAAGCCGGGGTCGTTCGGTGTCAGGATCCGGCCCCGGAGGGCAGTGCGGAGGCTGGCGATCAGGTCAGGGGCGGGGGTCATCTCGGCTCCTCGGGTTGCGGGTGTCCCCAGTGTCCACGCCGCAGTGCCATGATGGAAGAGTCGGAATCAGCCAGATCGGGGCAAAAATGACAGTGACACGCCGGCCGCGGTTAGCGCTCCTCGCAGCGCCGGAGACATCCGCCTCGGTCCTCTACGGGCTCTACGACGTCCTGCTGTCGGTCGGGCCGATGTGGCCGGACATGACGGCGGCCCAGTCCGGTGACGCGCTGCTCGACGTCTCGATCGTGGCGGCGACCGCAGAGCCGTTCCGGTGCTTCGGCAACATCCTGATCGAGCCGCATGCGTCCGTCCGCGATGCTGGCGAGGTCGACGCGGTCATCGTGTGCGACATGTACACGCCGATCGACACCCCGCCGCGCGGCCGGTTTGCGGTCGAAGTGGAGTGGCTGCAGCGGATGCACGCCGGGGGCACCCTGCTGGCGACCGTGTGCACAGGCTCGCTGCTCCTCGCGGAAAGCGGCCTGCTCGACGGCCGGTCGTGTGCCGGCCACTGGGCGTACCGAGACCTGTTCGCGGCCGCCTACCCCCGGATCCGGTTCCTCCCAGGAGCGATCCTCGATGTCACGCACGAGGGCGAGGGCCTGATCACAGCCGGCGGGGTGACGGCCTGGCAGGATCTGGCCCTGCACCTGATCGCCCGGTTCTGCGGCCCTGAGCACGCGGCCCGGACCGCCAAGGTCTACCTGCTCGGGGGCCACGAGGACGGCCAGCTTCCCTTCTCCGCGATGACGCGGCACGTCCAGGGGGACGACGCGGTGATCCGCGAGTGCCTGGCCTGGATCGCGGCGAACTACGCCTCCTCGAAGCCCGTTACAGCGATGGCCGGGCATTCCGGCCTCACTGGACGCACATTCGCGAGGCGGTTTCAGGCGGCAACCGGCCGGCGCCCGATTGACTACGTCCACGGCCTGCGGATGGAGGCAGCCAGGGGGCTGATCGAGGCCGGGGCCGGCTCCCTCGACGATGTCGGTTACAGCGTGGGCTACGAGGACCCGACCTTCTTCCGCCGCCTGTTCCAGCGGACGACTGGGCTCACGCCCGCCGCCTACAAGCGGAAGTTCGCGCCGATGTCTGGACCTGGCCCTGCGTTTGCCTGAACCCGGGGGGACTGGCCCAAAGCGGACGAGTTAGCGGTCTGCTCGAAAGGTGCCAAGCGCGCAGGCCGCGGCGCCCACGATCACCCGGGTCGTGCGAACCAGCCGCGAGCGGCGACCGACGTCGCCGCCACGGCCGGGACTGGTTAGGGCGCGTCCGGTGGACCCGGTTCCGCGCTTGGGAACATCGGCCGAATCGACCCCTGGAGCCGGGTGATCTCGTTGCGCCCGTAACGGCCCTGGACCAGCATCGCGACCACGAAACCGACGGCCCCGACCGCAAGGTTGGCTGCCGCGATCAGGCCGATCTCGACCCCGACGAGCGCCACGATCGCGCCGGCCAGGACCGAGTTGATCGTCATGATGACCGTGGGCGTCGCGGCCAGCAGGTGCAACAGCGACGGTCGACCCGGCAACACGCCCATCGACATCGCCACCCCCGCTCGATCGTCGTGGGCGCTCATCACGAGAAACGGCTCGACCTCCGGGGCCAGTTGGAGATAGGCGGCCCGGATCCGATTCATGCCGACCACGCAGATCGCGTCGTAGTAGTTGGACGAGCCGAGGCGGACAAAGGTTGCCACCCCGACGAACATGACGACCGGCAGGATGACCAGGCCGAACAGGACCGATTCCTGGGCGAACCGGTCGGCCTGGCCGACGAGGGCCAGGGCCACCATCGCACCGGAGAGCGTGGTCAGGAACATCCCGGCGCGGCTGAACGATTCGTTCCAGGCCAGCGAGCGAGTCGCCACCAGGCTCGCGTGTTCGGCCGCCAGGATCTGGAGCCGGATCGACGCCGACGCATCGTCGGCTGAGGTGCGTTCCAAGGCCATTGGACTCTCCCTGGCGTCGAAGCTCACGTTCAGTTGCCCCCGATCGCGCCGATTCTAAGGCTACACACGGACCTGCGATCAGGACTCCCGGCTGGGTCCGAAGCGGTCCTTGTCGCGCAATTCGGCCAGCTGTCGTGCCCTCGTCTCGTCGGGCTGAGCCGCGTACAGCAGTGAGCCCGGCGTCGTCAACAGCTCGCCCGTCTCGAGCCACGTCTTGAGGCCGGACAGGATCATCGGCCAGCCACCGAAGAGCTGCTCGTTGGCATCCTCCCGCAGTTGGTCGTGGGTGACGGTCAGCCGGCATGAGTCGCCGACCGGCTCGATCTCCCAGGTGATCCGGGTCGTCCCTTCGCTCTTCACGTCTTCGCCCCACAGGGCGACCATGCTCTGGACGAGCCGGCGGGGTGGGTCAACCTCGAGGTTCTTGCCTTCACCGAGCAGCCCTGGCGCACTCGGGTGGCCCATCTCGAAGCGTCCGCCGGGCGTCCAGTCCGAGGTCACCCGGCTGCCGAACTGGTACTTGGCCCGGATCTCGGGATCCGTGATCGCCTGCCACAGGCGCTCGGGCGTGGTCCTGATGTAGATCTCGAAGACCTTCTCCATCTCACTCTCCAATCTCGCCTTGAGGCCGCTGAGCGAGGCCGCCCAGGGCTGCGCGTACTTGCTCACCCAGCGGTCGTGGACCAGCCGGATTGGAACCGCATTCAGGAAGTGCAGCTTCTCGCGACCCCGACGCCTGCTGACCACGAGGCCCGCCTCCTCGAGCACCCTGAGGTGCTTCATGACGCCGAAGCGGGTCATCGCGAAGTGTCCCCGGAGTTCGGTCAGGCTCTGCCCGTCCCGGCGAAACAGCGCATCGAGCAGGTCGCGCCGGGTCGGATCGGCCAGGGCCCTGAACACCTCGTCCACAGGCCGGACGTTATGTGACCGTGTGGTCACCTGTCAAGCCTGGCCTGGCAGGTTGGTCCGGGGTCCTGGCTGCCTCGAGGTTCGATCGCATGCCACACTGACCGCGATGTCTGGCGCTCTCACCATCGATGGATCGGGTGCACCGTCGCCGTCCCGGCTGCGGCTCGAGCCACTGCCTCGACTGAGCCCATTCCTGAAGTGGCCCGGCGGGAAGACCCAGGAACTGGCGGCGATCGCCGCGGCGGCCCCCCCACTTGCCGGCCGGTTCATCGACCCGTTCGTCGGCGGCGGCTCGGTTCTCCTGGCCGTCCCTGCCGAGATTCCCGCGCTGGCCAACGACGCCTGCCGCGACCTGGTCGAGATCTACGTATCTGCGGCGAGCGGCGCGCCCGCATTTCGACGTGATCTCGACGAGCTGACTCGTGGCTGGGCTGCCCTGACCGTGCTCCAAGGGGCCTACACAGATCTCGCCCGAGCGTTCTCTGCCGGCACGAATCCAGCAACCGTCCTGGCCGGTCTCGAGGGAGCGGGCCGCCTCGCCGGTGCCCTCGCAGCTCGGACGGCCGTCGAGGTTCCGGCCAAGTTCGAGCGTATCCGCCGGCTCCAGCTCCAACGCGGGAAGCAGCTTTCCCAAGTGGACCTGCTGGCCAACGTCGAGGGGGCGGTCCGTTCCTCGTTCTACATGGCGGTCCGCGCCCGCTACAACGATGCGCGCCGGGCCGGTCGCTGGGACGCCTCCCGGGCCGCCGACTTCCTGTTCTTGCGCGAGTTTGCCTACGCGGCGATGTTCCGGTTCAACAGCCGGGACGAGTTCAATGTGCCCTACGGGGGCGTCAGCTACAACCGCAAGTCGTTCGCCGAGAAGGCCGGCCTTCTCTTCAGCGGGCCGATGCTTGCCCGCCTCTCCGGCACGCAGTTCCACTCGGAAGACTTCGAGCCGTTCCTCACCCGCACCGAGCCGGCCGCGGACGACTTCGTATTCGTCGACCCGCCCTACGACAGCGACTTCAGCGCCTACGATAACCGCGCCTTCGAAGCGGAGGACCAGGTCCGTCTCGAACGAATGCTGGCCCGCCTGCCGGCCCGGGTGATGGTCGTCATCAAGGACACGCCGGCCGTTCGGGCGCTCTACGACCCGGACCGCTGGAACGTCGCGGAGACGGCCAAGACCTACATGTGGACGATCAAGTCACGCAACAACCGGGCGGCGACCCACCTGACAATCACGAACTACGCGGTCGAAGACGCCTGAGGATCTCGCCGGGTCTCGGCGGTCGAATCTGCACCAGGTGAATACGTCCGACCAGTCGACGCCCGAAATCGTCGTTCCCCGGCATCCGGTGCAGGAACCCGACCAGAATCGATCCGACCTGGTCAAAACCCGGCATCACAGGCCGGCGAAGGGCACAATCCGACGCGCGCCACGTCGGACTCATTCATCTGATGCAGGTCCCGCCTGGGCCTGCCGCCTGGGCCTGCCGCCTGGGCCTGCCGCCTGGGCCTGCCGCCTGGGCCTGCCGCCTGGGCGGGTCGGGAACTCGGGCCAGGCGGGGTGACCGAGGGCCAGGCAGCCCCGGGGGCGCGACGCCCAGTCGGCCCGCGCCGCGCCGCGCCGACGCCGGCCCGCGCCGCGCCGACGCCGTGGCGCGGTTACTCGCCGAAGACCCGGCGAACCTCGATCAGGCCGCTGACCAGGGCGTCGATGTCGTCGGTCGTCGTATAGACGCTGAAGCTGGCCCGGGCGGTGGCGGCCAGGTCGAGGCGCTCGTGGAGGGGCATCGTGCAGTGGTGGCCGGCGCGGACGGCGACCCCGACCCGGTCGAGGACCTGGGCAACGTCGTGGGGATGAATCCCGGGCAGGTTGAACGGGATCACCCCACCTCGCAGGTCGGGGTCCAGCGGCCCGTAGATCTCGATCCCGGGGACCCCCCGGGTGAGCGCCTCGAGAGCGTAGACGACCAGTTCGCGCTCATGCGCCCGGACGGCATCCATGCCGATCCCGGCCAGGTACTCGGCCGCGACGCCCAGCCCGATCGCATCGCCAACCGCCGGCGTGCCCGCCTCGAACTTCCAGGGAATGTCGTTGAAGTCGGAACGGCGCAGATGGACCTCGCGGATCATCTCGCCGCCGGCCAGGAACGGCGGCATCGCCTCGAGTAGCTCCCGGCGCGCCCAGAGGGCACCGGAACCCATCGGGCCGAGCATCTTGTGGCCGCTGAAGGCATAGAAGTCGCAGCCGAGCGCCTGGACGTCGACCGGCACGTGGGGCACCGCCTGGGCCCCGTCGACGAGGACCAGCGCGCCGGCGGCGTGGGCCATCTCGACGATCTGGCGGACCGGGTTGATCGTCCCCAGGGTATTGCTGACGTGGGTGAACGCGACGAGTTTCGGCTACAGCCGCAGGAGCACCTCGAGGACATCGAGCCGGAGGATCCCCTCGTCGGTGATCGGGATGAACTCGAGGTCCCCGTCCTTCTCCTGGACGAGCAGCTGCCAGGGCACGAGATTGGCGTGGTG
>JBBRIM010000179.1:0-5790 GCA_038221095.1 Candidatus Limnocylindrales bacterium | reverse complement strand
GCCGGACGACGCCATCCGGCCGCGTCTCGTCCACCGGTGTCGCGATCGGGGCGTCCATCCCCCAGCGCGGGTCGGCCTGCGAACCCAGCGCGATCGTCGTCCCGTCGGGAAGCGCGACCGCGTGCTGCCCAGATGCATCGGTGGACACGGTCGTCCGGGTACCATCCGGTGCGGTATAGGCTCGGATCACTCCCACGCCCGATCGCTGCGTGCGGTAGGTGGCGGCGCTGCCGAGGGTCGTCGTCGACTTGACCTCGATCGAGTCGGCGGCCGCGCTGCGCGCCAACGTCACGGTGACGCCATCCGGGTCCTTCGCCGAGATGAGCCGCCCTGCATCGTCGTACCCGTAGGTCGTGACGCCTCCAGTCGGGTCGTAGTAGGTCGTCAGCAGGCCGTCTGCCGTGTATGTAAGGACGGTGTTGCGGCCCGCCGGATCCTTGATCCCGCCGAGATGGCCGTCGCTGTCGAGAAAGACCCGCGTCCGCGCCCCATCGAGCCCGACCAGGCCGGCGAGCGTCCCGTCTGCCTCCCGCTCGATGACGAGGTAGATCGGCGCGCTGTTGAGCGTCCCGTCTGCACGGGAGAGCCGCCCGGCGGCGTCGTAGGAGAACGTGATCAGGGTCGTGCCGAGAAGCGCATCGACGGTGCGGACGTGGCGCCCCTTCGAGTCGAACACGTAGGCCTGGAGGCCGTCGTAGGTCGGGACTGCGTGCTCGCCTGAAGGAAGCGCGACGCCCTTCGCGAACCGCCACGACCCGTCTCCGGCAAGCAGCACTCCTGCGGCCGGGTCGTATCGCTGCAGGATATCCAGCGACCAGCCCCCGAGTCCGATGGCCGAGGCATCCCAGCCCTGGCGATCCTTGCGACCGGGCGCCCATTCGCTCGAGTACGTCAGCGCCGCACCGGTACCGGCGATCGGCACGGCCAGCCGGACCTCCTGGTGCTGGCACGGAACGTAGCCGGTGACATCGCAGGCCTCGAGGGCCAGATCCCCCGAGGCTGGAGCCGAGGGCGACGATGTGGCTGGCGAGGCTGGCGACGTACTGGGGCCGGGCGTGATGGTTGGGCCGCAGGCGGCGAGAAGCAGCGCGACGATGACGACGATAGACGCCCCGGCAACCGGGAACCGCCTCCAGACCCACATGTGCAGCTCTCTACTTCGAGGAGCAAGTCCAGGTCACGTCGATGGTCCTGGCCCGGCGCTCCGCCGGCGCCGTCTTACCGACGCCCTTTGGGCCTTCGATCGCAGATGACAGCGGCATCCGCTACCAATTGGCGTTCATGAAACCTACCGATTGGCGGCAGACTACGCTAGCACCTAGCGACAGTCAATGACGAGGACGTCGGGAAGAAGACTCGCCTGTCCGCGTTTCGAATAGAACGGCCGTTCATGATCGGGGCAAGGGGATTCACCCCACTCCGGTTCGTCAGAATGGTCGGGGCGAGAGGGATAGCCCCGCCACCAACGACCATCCGTTCACGATGCGCCTCGCCGAACCCCCGGCGCCGTACGAACCGGTCCGGAGCGCATGACGCGCCGGCCTTCCTGCCGCCCCGCCGAGGGCGCAACGGACCGTGAGGTCGGGGTGGTCGCGGCGGTCCTCGTCGCGGGATCCGAGAAGGCGGCTGCCCACCGCCTCGGCCTGTCCCACTCGACGGCCAAGCATCACCTGGCGAACGCCCGGTCCAAGGTGGGGGCGGAGACGACGGCGCAGCTCGTGTGGATCCTGGCCTCGCGATTGCCCGAACCGAAGGGCATGGCCGAAACGGACGAACAGCGGTCTGCTTGACGAGGCCGTTGTGCTATTGGGTCCACGCGAACACGGGTAGGTCGACGGAGACCCGTTGTAGACACCGACGGCCCTGCGCGCTCGATGCGCGAGCCCGGTCTTAGCCGCGGCCCAGGAGCACGTCGATCCCTGCGAGCACCAGCTCGAGCCTTGAGGCCGAGAGACGGCCGACGCGCTCCGCCAGCGCTCCACGGTCCAGGGTGACGACCTGCGAGATGTTGGCGACCGAGGGCTTGGGCAGACCCGTTGCGCGGGCGGGCAGGAGGACGTTGCCGGGGGCGTCGGCCCAGCGAAGGTTGCTGGTCAGCGCGATGCACACGACCGTCTGCAGGGCGCTCGCGCTGAACGCGTCGCTCTGGACCACCACGACGGGCCGGCGGAACCCGGGCTCGGAGCCGGCGGGGTCGGCGAGGTCAGCCCACCACACCTCGCCCTGGGCGATCACCACTCCGCGGACTCGAGCGTGCCATGCGCAGCAGCCGCTGCGAACTCGTCTCCCTCGGGCTGCCCGAGTTCCGCCAGCACAGCGTCGAGCGCCGCCGTCACCTCGTCGGGGGCATGCCGGGCGACGTACTCCCGGAGGGCCGCGCTGTACACCTCGCTCCGTGAGCGGCTCGAGCGCCGAGCGAGGCGGTCGGCCTGTGCGAACAGGTCATCGGGCACCGATACGGCCGTCTTCATACCGGGAGTATAACCATGGCCCGGCCCGTTCGTCGCGCTGCGGATCGTCGCGAGTGAGGCTCTCGGAGCGGTTGGTCGACGACGAGGCAGGTTTGGTCGGGGCGAGAGGAGACACACCGCCACGACCGACCTTAGTGTCCCGGCCTTGCCACTCATGATCGAGCTTACTGGGGCAGCACGCTGGCTTGACGGCGCTATCGCCTGATCCTGACTTGCGGCCGGCCTCCTGGTGGCGAAGGCCCGCCTCGATCCGTGAAATGTGCCGCTAAACCGATCAGCCCCAGAGGGTGGAGATCGGGGCGGCGTCTGGCAGCGATACCCTACCTCGACGCTTCATCTCCAGCGGCGATCTCCGCGAGATGCTCGGCATCGCGGATGACGACGCTGTGCTTGGACGCTTCCAGGAGCCCCAGTCGACGGAAATCAGCCAATGTGTGGGCGAGCGTCTCGCGCGTCGTGCCGATCATCTCAGCCAGCTCCTGCTGCGTCAGCCTCGCTTCGATGAGGGTTCCGCGCTCCGTCTTTACCCCGAACCGCTGAGCCAGGTCCAGCAGCTTGTGCGCCAGCCGCTGATCCACGCGCTGGTAGGCCATTGCCTCGAGCTCGCGCTCCGCCGCCTGAAGCCGTCGGGACAGGTGCCGGATGATGTTGACACCGACGACCGGGTAGCGCTCGATCAGTCGGTTGAGCTCGTCAGGTGCGATCGTGCAGATGACCCCCTCGTCGATGGCCTCCGCGTACGCCTCGGGGAGTCGGTCCTGACCGAGGACGCTCATGTCGCCGAGGATCGTGCCCTTCTCATAGATGTCGAGGGTGAGTTGCTTGCCGTCTGGTGACATCCGATACACCCGGATGCGGCCCTTCTTGATGATGTGGATCCGATCAGGGGGGTCGTCCGGCGAAAGGATCTGTTGGCCTCGCACGCAGTGGGTCATCGTCGTGGCGTGACCGATGGCCTGCATGTCCGCATCTGAGAGCCCTGCGAACAGCGCCACCTCGCTCAGCAGTCCAACCTTCTCAGCGAACGAGCGAGTTTGTGATGCCGTCATGTGGTTCGATCCAACAACAGGATCCGACCAGCCGAGAATGGGTGGCCGGCGGAGATCCCGAGCCCGGCGTACAGGGCCTCCGGTAGTCCGATATCACCAAGATACACGCGGCCGGCCCGATCGGGTCCTTCGCCCTGGAAGAGCCCGGGGTTCGGGAGCGCAAGCGTCAGGGTTGCGGTGGCCGTGATCGCGATGCTCGCGGCCTCCCCAGAGTCCGGATCCAGCCCCGAGGGAAGATCAAGGCTGACAACGGGTCGGCCGGCGCGGGTGATGAACTCGATCAATCGCTCGGCCTCGCCTCTGGGAGCGTCGTGAATCCCATTGCCCAGCACGGCGTCCACCACGACATCGGCGTTCGCCAGGATGTGCTCGAGCTCGTCGTCCGTGAGGTCGTACGTGGCGACGCAGCAATGGATCTCCATCGCGATGAGCGTCGCGAGCTGGTGTCGCGCTGCTTGCGACATCCGGAGCGCGGGCCGGGCCAGCACCACCTGCACACTGGCGCCTCGATTCGCCAGATGTCGAGCCGCCACCAGTCCGCCGCCGCCATTGTTCCCGGGCCCGACCGCGACCACGATCCGTCGACCCCGCAGGTCGCCACCGACCTCAAGGCGCACCACATCGGCGAGATGCGAGCCCGCCTGCTCCATCATCTGCAGAAGCGTGATGCCGAATTCCTCGACCGCCAATCGGTCCACCTCGGCCATCTGTGCCGCCGTGACCATCGGGACCGCCGTCGCACGAAGAGCGGAGACCATTTCATGCATCGCCGGCATCCGGCTTACCTCCGAGTGAAAAGCAGCGTCTGCAACGGCATCAACAGTCCGTGGACCTCGGCAGCCGTCTGACCGGATCCAATCGCCCGAGTCACGCAGTACTTGAGGTGGCCATCCACGAGCCGGGCGGCGATGGCGTCGATGTCGGCCTGCAGGACCGACGCCTGCAGAAGGGCAGCCTGGCAGCCCCGGCCTTCGTCGAGCTCCTTCCCCAGCCACTGGGCCGCGCCGATGAGCCTCGTCACCTCGACTCGAAGGGCTCGTTGACCCTCCGGTTCGAACGGCGCCGGGACGTGGCAGTGCGAGGAGGACTCGCTCGGGGTGGTCGCGATCGAGGTCACGTCGCGTCCTCGATGCGCCGGAGTGCCTGGGTGAAGAGGCTTCCCATGACCCGTGCCGTGGTCGGGAAGGCGTGGATGGTATCGGCCAGGACATCGATCGTCGTCTGGGTCTTGATCGCCAGGACCGCCTCATGGATGACCTCCGAGGCGGCCGGGCCCGCGATGAAAGCGCCGATCAGGGACCGCGTCCGGCGGTCGACCACGATGGTTACGTGGCCGGACGCCTCGGCCACGTAGCCCTTTGCCGTCGTCGCTAGATCTGCGACTTCCTCGAATGCGTCATGGCCGGATTCGATGGCCTGGGCTAGCGTCAGCCCGACGCCTGCCGCTTCCGGGTCCGTGTAGACCGCTCGCGGTAATGCCGAATAGTCCGGCCGCACTCGGTCACCGAGAGCGATCCGGACGGCGAGTTCGCCCTGGTAGTGAGCAAGGTGCGTGCTCATCTCGGGAGCCGCCGGGTCGCCGATGAGAAAGACCCCATCTGCGATCCGAAGGTCTGGACCGACGGTTGCATGTCCGTCTGAGGCGTCAACGCCGACGGTTTCAAGCCCAAGATCGGCCACCGGGTACGTCCGCCCGACCGCCATCAGGATCTCGTGCCCTTCCACGTGGCTGCCATCCGAGAGCCGGACGATGTGTGCGCCGGCCTCACCCGCACCCGCCTCGATGCGGGTCGCCCGAACGCCCGTCCTGACGTCGACCCCGTCGCGCCGCAATGCGACGTCGATCGCCGCGGAGTTGCGCGGGTGGTCCTTCGGATTGATGGTCGCCTGCGCGGCGATGAGCACCGTGCGCACGCCGTAGCGAGCATAGACCTGGGCCATTTCGACGCCCGTCGGTCCGGCACCCAGGATGACCAGGCTGGCCGGCAACGTGCGGGTGGTGGTGGCCTGGCGATTCGTCCACGGGGTGATCGACTCGAGCCCATCGATCGTCGGGATGGTCGGAGCGGAACCGACCGCGATCACGATCTGACGGGCGTGCAGGGTCCGATCTTCGCCTTCGCCCTCCGCTGACACGACGACCCTCCCCGGTCCCGTGATCCGCGCCGTCCCACGGATCGTGACGGCTCCGGCGGCCTCCAGGCTGCTCACATGGCCGGCATCGCTCGGCCAGTCGGTCCCCTCGCGGTTGATCATGTAGTCGCGACGGG
>JBBRIM010000178.1:0-5895 GCA_038221095.1 Candidatus Limnocylindrales bacterium | reverse complement strand
CAAGCGCTGGTTCAGCGTGGACGAGTACCAGGACACGAACCCGCTCCAGGAGCGCCTGCTCAGCCTGTGGGCCGGTGATAGCCGGGACGTGTGCGTCGTGGGCGACGAGGACCAGACGATCTACAGCTTCACCGGGGCATCGAGTGCGTACCTGCGCGATTTTGCCCGGACCCATCCCGGCACGACTGTGGTCGAGCTGACCGAGAACTACCGCTCCAGCCCGGAGATCCTGGCATTGGCCAATCGGCTGATCGCAACGACCGGCCGGACCAAGCACCTGGGCGCGACCCGCCCGTCCGGTGCCCGGCCGGCCGGCCTCCCGTATGCCGACGCCGAGGCCGAGCTGAGCGGGCTGGTCGGATCGATCCGGACGAGGCTCGCCGAGGGGATCGATCCGACCGAGATTGCCGTCCTCGTCAGGATGAACGCCCAGCTCGCCCCGATCGAGGCGGCCTTGACCATGGCTGCGATCCCATACGTCGTCCGCGGTGGCCGATTCTACGAGCGGGCCGATGTGCGGGTGGCGATCCGGGCGATCGAACGGGCCGGCCTCAGCGCAGTTGGAGCTGCCCTGCCCGCCGCGATCCGGATCGTGTTCGCGACCACCCTGGGCTACGACCCAGACGGGACGCCCAGCGGGCCCGAGGAGCGTGAGCGCGCGGCCGACCTCGATGTCCTGCTGGGCATCGCGACCGAGTTCGTGGCGGCGGCCGGCCCGGCTCCAGGCCGATCATCGGCCGACTTCCTCGCCGAGCTGGCCCGGCGCGACGCAGCCGAGCGGGCGAACGTGGCCGGCGGCCTGACCTTGTCCACCATCCACCGGGCGAAAGGCCTCGAATGGGACGCGGTCTTCCTGCCCGGGCTCGAGGAGGGCACTCTGCCGATCGGGCAGGCCGCCGGCGATCCCGCAGCGATCGACGAGGAGCGTCGGCTCCTGTACGTCGGGATCACCCGGGCCCGGACCCACCGCGTGCTCTCGTGGGCCGATCGCAGGATCGGACCGGGGGGCCGGGAAACGAGCCGGCGGCCGTCCCGATTCCTGGCGGATCTCGGGGTCATCCCAGCCCGGACGCCGGCGCGGGCTCGCCAGGCCGGGGCAGGGGCTGGGTCGGCCGCGGTCGCCCGGCGGGTCGAACCGAGGCCGGGCGCGGCACCCCGTTTCGAGGCGCTCCGGGCCTGGCGCTCCGAGCGAGCCAAAGCCGACGGCGTACCGGCCTATGTCGTTGCCCACGACGCGACCCTCGTGGCGATCGCCGAGGCGAAGCCCACTTCCATCGCGGACCTCCGCCGGATCAAGGGGATGGGCCCGGCCCGGCTGGATCGTTACGGTCCCGAGATCCTGGCGGTGATTGCCGGCAGCTGACTGCTAGCGACCGGTCCGGAACGGCTCGCCGTGACCGGGGATGATGATGTCGGCGGCAGCCAGGATCCGGCGCCGGCTGGTTTCAAGGGCGGCCTGGTCGTCGGCCAGCGGGTCGATCTCGGGCGTGCGATCGCCACGCCACCAGGCGTGGGTCATCGCGTACGTCCCGTCGTCGGCCTCGACCAGCAACGATGCGTCCTCAGCCGTGTGCCCCGGTGTCAGCCAGAGCTGGGCGTTGGGCGAGAGGCGGTAGCCGTCGCCTTCGTGATCAAGCCATTCGTCGCCGATGTAGCGCGCCCAGAAGTCGACCACCTCGGCTTGCGGGAAGAGTGCGACGTTGATCGTGTGGTCGGGGTGGTGGTGGGACAGGAAGACGTGGCTGATCGACTCGGGCTCGAGCCCGAGGGCCACCAGCGGGTCGAGGATGAGCGAGCGTCGGGCGACCATCCCGGGATCGACCACGATCCGAGCCTCGCCGTCGATGACCAGCACGACGCTGCTGGCGACGCGATCACCGGCGTAGCCGGCGTGGAGCAGGTGGACGGTGGCCATCGCCCGATGATAGCCGCTAGGGCGTGAGGCCCGGGAACGAGAACGGTTTGGTGCTGATCTGGTCGGCCGGCGGGGCCGCGATCGTCGTGGTCGCGTCGTACTTGGTCAGGTCCACGGTCAGGGTCAGGTTGGCCTGGCTGCCGGCGTCGACCAGGATGACCAGCCGGCTCGGCCGGCGATCCGATTTCTGGGTCCATACGTCGACGGTCAGGTTGCCCGACACGTCGCCCAGCATGCCGCTGGCCTGGGGAATGTCTGCGCTGCTGAGCTTCTCCTGGACGTGATAGCAATCCTGCCCGTTGACGGTCTCGTCGGCGAGCTTGGTCGGGGCCGGCAGCTTGGCCAGCTCGGCCTGGATGGCCGTGACCATGGCCGAGGCGGCGGCCGGGTCTGGTGAACCGGTCAGGCCCAGGCTGGGGATCGGCAGCACGCCGCTGAGGGCGGCGGTGGGGAGCTTCTCGTACTGCGGGCCGGTCAGGCTGCTCTTGATGTAGGCGACGCCCCCGACCTCGATCACGTTGGCACTGAGGGCCAGGAGGGCCGGCACGCTGATCGCCACCTGGACACTCCTGTCAGTGATGTTCAGATCGCCCTCGAACGTCGTTCCCGACAGGTCGAAGGGAGTCGAGCTGGCGGCCGGTGCGCTCGGATCGGCGCGACCGGTCAGGCCGGCGGTGTTGACGCTGCCGGCCACGGTGACCTTGAAGTGGACCGTCTTGAGGCCCTGGAGCGAGGTGGTTGTATCGGTCAGGATTTCCTTGGGATCGGTCAGGGCCGGCGCGGCCGGCGTGCTGCTGCAGGCCGCGATCACGATCGCGACAGCAGCGAGGAGGGTCAGGAGGCGACGGGACATGCTGATTCTCCGGGTACTTGTGGATGATTGCTGGCTTCAGGGTAATGGCTGGCGGCGAAGAGGGCCACCCGGGCGATCTTGTGGTTGATCCAGGCGCCCCGCCATGACGCGATCGTCCTGTTCGACCGTGGCCGGATCGGGGCCGCATGTTGACGGTCCTGCTTGACGGCCGGGCTGGCTCGTTGGACAGTCGGGCCGGACGCCCTGCTCTGACTGGGCATTCCGAAACGAGGAGACGTGATGCAGGCCTACCGCACCGCAGCCACGAAGTTGCGGCACCCGGTCAACATCGCACTGCACCGGGATGCCCCGTTGGGTGTCCGGGTCGCCAACGCGGTAACTGGGTTCATGGGTTCCTGGAAGTTCATCATCCTCCAGACCGTCTTCGTCGCGGTCTGGGTGGTCGGCAACATCTACCTGTTGTTTCATTTCGACCCGTACCCATTCATCTTCCTGAACCTGGCCTTCAGCACGCAGGCCGCGTACGCCGCCCCGCTCATCCTGCTGGCGAGCAATCAATCGGCCACGCGCGATCGGGCCACCCTTGAGCATGCGGCGGCCGAGGCCGAGGAGGCCGACACCAAGGAAGACGCACTGGCGACCCGCCTCAAGCACATCGAGGCGATGCTGGAGCAGCTGACGGCCGTCCGGCCATGACGGCCCGGACCGACCGCCGGTGATCGACTTCGAGCAGGTCAGAGAGGGTCAGGTCGAACTCAACGAGCTGGCCGCCGGCTTGAATCCGGTCGCGCTGGGCGAGGCCACCCGGGCGATGACCGCGGATCTCGTCGGCCGGCTGGAAGGTGCCACTGACGAGGACGTGACGTTCGTCCCGGTCGACCCGGTCGCGGAGGATCCCTTTGCCGCGGGTTCAGAGGAGGTGGGCCTGGCCTGGACCCTCGGTCACGTGATCGTGCACCTCACGGCGAGTGCCGAGGAGTCGGCGTTCGTGGCGGCCGAGCTGGCTCGCGGGGTCCCTCACCACGGGCGGTCGCGCTACGAGGTGGCCTGGTCCACGATGGTCACGATCGAGGGCTGCCGCGAACGCCTGCGCGAGAGTGAACGAATGATCCTGGCGACGCTCACGACCTGGCCCGACCAGCCTCACCTCGACGTGGTCTACACGACCTCGAAGGGAGCGACCCGGAATGCCCCGGCGCGCTTCCTGGGTGGTCTCCTCCACCTCGATTCGCACCGAGCCCAGGTCTCCGAGATTCTCCATCAGGCTCGAGCCGCCCGATCGGGGTGACCGCTCGGTGAGCGGGCCGTGACCGGGGGGTGAGCGGGACGGCCTAGCCTGCGCCGATGCTGGCCTCGATCCTCTCCGCGACACTCCACGGGATCGAGGGCCGGGTGATCCGGGTCGAGGTTGACGTGGCCCCGGGCCTGCCCGGCTTCGCCATCGTCGGCCTGCCCGATGCCTCACTCCAGGAGGCCCGCGAGCGGGTCCGCGGCGCGATTCGGAATAGCGGGCTCGTCTTCCCGCCCCGTCGAATCACGGTCAACCTCGCCCCGGCCGATCTGCGCAAGACCGGCGCCTCGCTCGACGCGGCGATTGCGGTGGCGATCCTGCTCGGTTCGGAGCAGGCCCGCGCCAACGGCGCCTGGGCGCTGATCGGCGAGCTGTCGCTGGGCGGTGAGCTGCGACGCGTACCGGGGGTCCTCTCGATGGTCGTGGCGCTGGCCCGCCGGGGCGTGGCTCGCGTCGTGGTACCGGCAGCCTCCGTGGCGGAAGCTGGATTGGTGGAGACCCTCGAGGTTCATCCGGCCGCGGACCTCGCCGCGGTCCTTCGGGTGATTCGTTCGGGCCGGGCGGCCCCGGTTCGGTCGAACCCCGCGAGGGTAGACCTGGTTGGTCCCGCGGGGCTTGGCATGGCCGTGGCCGGGCTGCCCATGGACGCGGCCCTCGTGGGGGACGTACCGGACCTCGCCGAAGTGCGGGGCCAGGGGATGGCTCGGCGGGCCCTCGAGATCGCCCTGGCCGGCGGTCACGCGCTCCTGCTCGTCGGGCCCCCTGGCTCCGGCAAGACGCTCCTCGCCCGGACGGTGCCCGGTCTGCTCCCACCGCTCGACCCGGCCGCAGCCCTCACGGCTACCGCGATTCGCTCGGCGGCCGGGGAGGGGCCAATCCTGGGACTGGACACCCGTCGCCCGTTTCGAGCGCCCCACCACACAATTTCCTATGCCGGCATGGTCGGCGGCGGCCCAGCCCTGGCTCCTGGCGAAGTCACGCTGGCCCACAACGGCGTCCTCTTCCTGGATGAACTGCCTGAATTCGGACGCGACGTCCTCGAGGCACTGCGGCAGCCACTCGAGGAAGGCCGGGTCGCGATCGTGCGGGTGGGCCGTTCGATGGTTCTGCCGGCCCGCTTCCAGTTGATTGCGGCCATGAACCCGTGCCCGTGCGGAGGTGCCACGGGCGTCGAGCCGGCCTGCCGGTGCCGGCCGGGCGTGCCCGATCGCTATGCCGGGCGCGTCTCGGGTCCATTGCGTGATCGAATCGACCTGTGGGTCGAAATGCCCAAGGTCAGTCCCGCCAGCCTGATGGGAGCGGCGAGCGGCGAAGCGTCGGCTGCCGTCGCTGCGCGGATCTTGATCCTGCGCCGATTGCAGGTTGAGCTGCGCGGCAGCCTGAACGCCGGCCTCAGCGGGTCCCGCCTGCGGGCCGCCTGTCAGCTCGAGGCGGCTGAACGGGCGAGGGTCGTGAGCCTGGCTGAAGGCCTGGACCTGTCCGCTCGGGGTGTTGAACGCCTGCTTCGGGCGGCCCGCACGATCGCCGACCTCGAAGGTGCCGGTCGGGTCGAGCGGGTTCATCTCGATGAGGCCGGCCGTTTCCGCGCCCTGGGGACGCGACCGATGGTCCAGGTCGCGGTCTAGATGCTCGGCGTCGGGCGTGGTGGCCCACTCGGCCCGGATCGCTCCGCGGGTGCGACTGCCAACCACCACGAGCGTGACGCGGTGATGCTCCTGATGACGGTCGGCGGGGTAGGTCCGGCAACCTTCTACCGGTTGCTGGCAACGCATCGCTCGGCCGAGGCCGTCCTCGAACTGGCTCGCGATGATGCCGGGCGGCAGCTCCTCCTGCGCTCAGTCGGCGCGGCCGCGGATCCCGTCAGGACTCCGGCCG
>JBBRIM010000177.1:0-6009 GCA_038221095.1 Candidatus Limnocylindrales bacterium | reverse complement strand
ACCATGGCGATCCCAAAGCCGCGCTGGAGCCGCCCCGGCCCAGCGATCCCGCGCAGCGAGCTGCTCGCGCGATGCCCCCAGCCCGCGATCAGACCGATTGGAATCGCTGCTCCGGTCACGTAGGCCAGGGCGATCAGGGCTGTCTCGGGGGACGGCCCATGGGTCGCCGCGACGGCGATCACGGCGGCCATGATCGGACCGACGCAGGGCGCCCAGATCAACCCGATGGCGGCGCCAAGCGCCAGCCCGCCGAGGATTCCCGTGCCGGGCGTTCTGCCGACGAGCCGGCTGCCGATCCGTGAGACCGGCGCGAGGGCCAGCTCGAACCGGGTAGCGAGCACGGGCAGGGCCAGGCTCAGCCCAACCGCGCCGAGCACGAGGGCACTCCCGATCCGGAGCGTGGTCGTGGTCAGGCCGGCCGCAGCCAGTACCGACGCCAGCACGACGGTCACGGCGACGAAGGTCAGGCCGAAACCGAGGAGCAGCCCGGCGGTCCGCCCCTTGCCGCCGGTCGACGCCGCCCCAATCACGAGCGGCACGACCGGCAGGGTGCATGGCGCGAGGATCGTCAGGACCCCCGCGATCAGGGCAAAGACGAGGACGGGGAGCATCTACGGAGACGGGCTTGGGCTGTGCTCGATCATGCCGCTCGGCGCGGGGCTGTGCTCCATCATGCCGCTCGGCTCGGAGCTGTGCTCCATCATCCCGCTCGCTGCGGGGCTCGCGACTGGGGGCGTGGCCGTGGCTCCGGCCGGCGTCGTGCACGCGGCGAAGCCGATCGCAAGCGTGACCGCCATCGGCGCGAAGTAGCGCAGGCGGGGTAGGTTCGAACGTCTCATCGACTCACTCAGGTGACATGGTTTGACGTCTTCACCTTGGCGTTGCCGGATGACGGCCCGATGACGGTAGGGTGACGAAGCCGCAACGCCGCGAGATCGAGCTACGCCGTACGATGTCGCTCCGATCCGCCGATCTATCGAGGGGAACGAACTCGTGGCCAGCGCGTTCTCAGGGTTCTCCGCCGACGCGTTCCAGTTCCTGGTTGACCTTGCCCTGAACAACGACCGCGCCTGGTTCCTGCCGCGCAAGGCCTCCTACGAGCGCCTGCTGAAGGAGCCCCTCGAGGCATTCTGTGTGGCCTTGAATGGAGAGCTGGCGGCTCGCTCGATCCCGCTTTCGGCCGACCCCGCCCGCTCGCCGTTCCGGATCTACCGCGACGTCCGGTTCTCGAAGGACAAGTCGCCCTACAAGACCGCCGCGAGTGCGAGCTTTCCCTGGTCGGGCAAGGGCGTCGAAGTGGGCGGCGGCGTGGGTGGCGGCGTGGGCGGGTACCTCCACCTCGAGCCGGGCGAGTGCTTCGTCGGGGGCGGAATGTGGCATCCCGGCCCGGTCCGCCTCGGGGCCTGGCGGTCGGCCGTCGTGGCCGACCGAGCACGGGTCCATTCGATCCTCGGCGCCGACGCCTTCCGCACGACGTTCGGCACGATCGACGGCAGCCGGCTCACGCGTCCGCCGGCGGGCTACAGCGCCGACGATCCCGACATCGAGCTGCTCAAATTCAAGGACGTCACCTTCGGGCGGCGCGTGTCCGACGCGGAGGTTGGATCGCCGGATTTGCCGGCATTGGTCGCCGATACGCTGGCGATCGGTGTGCCGCTCCGGGGTCTGCTCGCTGCCCTGCCCGCCGATGAGCAGCCGGATCGTCGCTGAGCCCGCTGCGGACGGCGGATTTGGCCCGCTCGGGCCCGAATTCTTCCCATTTACCAGTGGCCGTGGTACTAGGGATGGAATCGGCCCGGATCCAGGCTCGATCGCCCCGGTGGTCGCCCTACCCACACTCAGCTGAGCCCGTCCACTGGGTTGAATGGGCCCGGATCCGGGGTTCGTTCTTCCGTACCACTACCTCCGCTGGTACATGGGAAGAATCCGGCTGGCGGGGCGGCCCGACGCTACTAGCCGGGTCTAGAATGGCCGCCTGATGCCCCTCCTCGCCGTCGCGCCCGAGAACGCCTGCCTCGTCATCGCCGATATCAGCGGCTACACGAGCTATCTGGCGGGGGTCGAGCTCGATCATGCCCAGGACATCCTGGCCGACTTGACTGACACGGTCGTCCGTTCGCTCCGACCGCACTTCCGACTGGCCAAGCTCGAGGGCGATGCCGCGTTCGTCTATGCCCTGACCGACGAGATCGACGGCTCGGCCCTCCAGGACACGGTCGAGCGGACCTACTTCGCGTTTCGCCGCCGGCTGCGTGATATCGGCCAGGCGAGCCAGTGCGACTGCAATGCCTGCACCCTGATGCCCAGGCTCGATCTGAAGTTCGTCATCCACCATGGCCCGATCGCCCGCCAGAAGATGGCCGGCCGGGAAGAGCTCGTCGGACGCGAGGTGATCGTCGTCCACCGACTCCTCAAGAACACGGTGGTCGAGACGCTCCGGCTGCCGGCCTATGCGTTGTACTCCGAGGCCTGTGTCGCGGCGATGCACCTGGCCGACCCGGCGGCGGCCGGCCTGGTCGAGCATGCCGAGACGTACGACTTCGTGGGCGAGGTCAGGGGCTGGGTGCGCGATCTGGAGGCGGCCTGGCGCGAGGCGCAGTCACGGTCCGAGGTGATCATCACCGCCGACAAGCAGGCCTGGGAGCTAACGTTCGAGCTACCGGCCCCGCCGGCGATCACGTGGGAGTGGCTCACTTCGCCGATCCGGCGACCACAGTGGCAACCCGGCCTCACCGCGTTCGACGAGGCGAACGCCGGCGGCCGGCGCGGCGTGGGGACGACGAACCACTGCGTCCACGGGCGCGACGCAATCATCGAGGAGGTCCTGGCCTGGCGCCCGGGCGAGATCCTGACGACGCGGATGCAGCTGCCCATGCCCAACGTCCCGAAGTTCACCTACACGGAGTTTCTCGAGCCGACCGCCGACGGGATGTCGACGCGCCTCACGATGCGGATGCTCCGGCCGACGAGCGCCAAGGACCGGGCGATCCTTGCCGAGGTGACCGGCGCCCTGGATGCGTCGTACAGCGCGCGGATGCCACCCTTGCGGGCGCTCCTCGAGGTCGAGATGGCCACCCGTGCCGTCGCCGCATCCGACGATGCGCCCGAGCCGGACCTGCCCGTCTCGTCGGGCCGCAACATGCGCGAGCCAGTCGCCCGCTAGGGCGATCGCCGTCGAACCGGCGAGGAGCGGGGCGGGCCGGCGGGGAGTCAGCCGCGCCGCCCGAGGAGCGGGGCGGGCCGCCCGAGGAGCGGGGCGGGCCGGCGGGGAGTCAGCCGCGCCGCCCGAGGAGTCGGCCTTCGCGCTCGGCGCCGGCGGGTTCTTCCGGATCATTGAGGGACGTAGTGTTGCGGAAGGAATCCGCTCGATTCGAGCTCTGAACGCCCACCCGAATCGCCTGCCCACGCTCAACTGAGTTCATCCTGGGCGACGATGGGCGGTATGTCGGATCCGGGACCTCCTTTACTACTACTCCAATCGATAATCGGAAGAAACTGGCCCCAGGCCCACTTACGGCAGCCCTTGACAAGCGACTTAGTGAGCGCTAACTTAGCGGCATGGCTACCACCTATCCGTCCGGCGCACATGCCAGGCCCTCGCGTTCCTCGCGTGCGAACCGGCTGACGGCCGAGGAACGCCGCGGGGCGATCGTGGTGGCTGCCATGGAAGAAGTTGCTGCCAGGGGCCTCGCTGGTGCTTCGACCAACGAGATCGCCCGCCGGGCCGGCGTCTCGCAGCCGTACATCTTCCAGTTGTTCGGCACCAAGAAGGAGCTGTTCCTGGCGGTTGTGCGTCTCGGCTTCGAGCGGACCCGCCTCACCTTCGAGGATGCGGCTCGCAACTACGTCGCCGGCACGCCGCCGGCACTCGAGGGCTGCAACTCGATCCTCGATGCGCTTGGCCGGGCGTATATGACCCTGCTCTCGGACCGGACCCTCCTGCTGGTGCAACTCCAGGCCTATGCCGCCTGCTCCGACCCTCAGGTCCAGGCCGTCGTCCGCGAGGAATTCGCTCGCCTGCATCGGATGGTCGGCCGGGTGTCCGGTGCCACCAACAGGGAAATCCACGACTTCTTCGCCCAGGGAATGCTCCTGAACGTTGCCGCCGCGGTGGACGTCCAGGGGGACCCGGCCTCATGGACTCTCGAATCCTTCGATGCGAGCGGAGGCGCCGTCTGACGAACTGCGCCCGCCGCCCCTTTTTTCGCCCTAGTACTTAGCAACTACTTACTTACCTCGCCAGCAAGGAGTCTCACCAGTGAGCCGCCCCGTTAGTGTCCGTTGGACCTTCCTGATCACCTCGATCGTCGTCTTTATGGCGGCCCTCGACAACCTCGTCGTCACCACCGCCCTGCCAACCATCCGGGCCCACTTCGGCGCAAGCCTGAGCGAGCTCGAATGGATGGTCAACGCCTACACCCTCACGTTTGCCGTGCTGCTCCTGACCGGCGCCGCGCTCGGTGACCGCTTCGGTCGCAAGCGGATGCTGATGATCGGCGTCGCGATCTTCACGCTCGGATCGGCGATCGCCGCCCTGTCCGGGACGAGCACCGAGTTGATCATCGCCCGAGCGATCCAGGGTCTCGGCGGGGCGATCCTGACCCCTTGAGCCTGACGATCCTGTCCGCGGCCGTGCCGCCCGAGCGGCGAGCCGTTGCGCTCGGTGCGTGGGGTGGCATCGCCGGACTGGCGATTGCCATCGGGCCTGTCGTGGGTGGCGCGATCTCCGAGGGCGTCGCCTGGCAGGGCATCTTCTGGATCAACGTGCCGATCGGCCTCGCCGTTATTCCGCTCGCCTGGTTCCGACTCTCCGAGAGCCGCGGTCCGGCGAGCCGGCTCGACCTGCCCGGTCTCGGTCTCGTCAGCGGCGGGCTGCTCGCGATCGTGTGGGGACTCGTCCGCGGGAACGAGCTGGGCTGGACGAGCCCGGGGATCGTCGCCGCACTGGTCGGCGGCCTGGTCCTGGTCGGCATCTTCGCGGCCTGGGAGACCCGGGCCAGCGAGCCGATGCTGCCGTTGTACCTGTTCCGCTCGCGAGCCTTCTCGGCCGCCAACGCAGTCTCGATGTTCATGACCTTCGGGATGTTCGGTTCGATCTTCCTGCTCGCCCAGTATTTCCAGGTCGTCCAGCATTACAGCCCACTCCAGGCCGGACTGCGGACGCTGCCCTGGACGTTCATGCCGGTGATCGTTGCGCCGATCGCCGGGCTGCTCTCGGTCCGGACCGGCACCCGGCCGCTGCTCGTGCTCGGGATGGCGCTGCAGGCGGTCGCGATCGGGTGGCTCTCGCTGGTCGTGACGCCGACCGTCGCGTACGGGGTCCTCGTGCCGCCGTTCATCCTGGCCGGCGCCGGGATGGGCCTCTTCTTCGCCCCGATCGCGAACGTGGTCCTGTCCTCGGTCCGACCCGAACAGGAGGGCGTCGCGTCCGGTGCGAACAACGCGATCCGCGAGCTCGGCGGTGTCTTCGGGGTCGCCGTGCTGGCCTCGGTCTTCACGGCGAACGGGTCGTACGTTTCGCCGGCCGGCTACGTCGCGGGACTCGTGCCGGCCCTCCAGGTTGGCGCCGTGATCGTGTTCCTGGGCGTGCTCGCGGCCCTGGCGCTACCCGGCCGGATGCGCGGCGAGATCCGGGTCGAGCTGTCGCCCGAACCGATGATCCCAGGCGGGGTCATCGCGGAGTAGGCAGCCCGGGCCGAAGCGCGGCCTTGAGCGGGACACGGGTGTGGTTCGAGGACCACGCCCGCATTTCCATGTCTCGCGCCGGGAGTTCGCGCGAGACGAGAGCTCGGCGGCTCCCCGCCCGGCTAGCCACCCCAGGTTTAGCCGGGCGGCTCTGGAGTCAGATTCGAGCCTGCTCGACCGTCGTGGCGAGCTCGGGCCCGTCGTGGCGAGCTCGGGCCCGTCGTGGCGAGCTCGGGCCCGTCGTGGCGAGCTCGGGCCCGTCGTGGCGAGCTCGACCGTCGTGGCGAGCTCGGGCCCGTCGTGGCGAGCTCGACCGTCGTGGCG
>JBBRIM010000176.1:0-6056 GCA_038221095.1 Candidatus Limnocylindrales bacterium | reverse complement strand
CGGTCGGGGCCATAGCGCCAGTGCGCCCGGGCGGTGAGAATCTCGGCCTCGGCAGCTGGACTCAGGTGACGGGGCGAGCGACGTGGCCGGGACGAGCGATCGCGCAGGCCTGGTTCGCCCTCGGCCCGGAACCGGCGGACCCACTTGTACCCGGTTGCCCGACTGATCCCGAGCTGCTCGGCGACCTGGGCGACGGGCCAGCCCGCGCGCCCTCGGGTCACAAGGAGTTGGCGGCCAAAGACCGTGAGCTTCGATCTAGGATGTCCCACGAGAGTCCTCTTTTCGGTTGGAGCGTTGACACCCCTAACCGAGCACGAGGACTCTCATTCTGTCAACAACGTGTTTGGGGACTACACCTAGAGCGCGCCGGCGATCTGTCTGGCGAGTGCTTCGACCTTCGCGTCGAGGTCGCTGCCGGCCTGGCTCGTCGACACGACCCCGAGAATCACGAGGCTGCCGCCCTTGACGAAGGCGAGCGTTACTTCGTGTGCGCCAACCTCCTTGCCCGCGGCGTCACCAAGTCCACCGATCGGCTGCATCCCGCCCGCGCCCTGCCCGGCCATCGCCGCGGTGAGGGCCGCCTGGGGAACGCCGCCCGGCATGGTCTCGACGACCATCGTGATGCTGTCGCCGTTATCGGAGGTGTACGACGCGCTGATTGCGCTTGATCCGGGGTTCAGCGTCGGCGTGCCACCGAGGACCGCCGCGGCCCGATCGGCCGTGAGCAGGTCGGTCGCCTTCGCGCTCCCGGGCAGACCGCCGGCGGGGGTGGTTGGCAGCGTGTTCGGGGCCGCCGACGTGCCCGCGCCCGGGGCGGCCGTGGGGGTTGTCGAGCCGCTGCTGCAGGCAGCCACGACCAGGAGGGCGGTCGAGGCCATTGCCATGAGGATCGTCTTGCGCAGAACCAAGGTGGTACTCCTTCATCTTGATCGGCCCATCTGGACCCTGGTCCCGCGGGGGAACCTCGTTGCTTCATCCTAGCCGATGAGCCTGCCGGGACGGGGTGACGTCGCGCACAGGTGATGGCCGGCTCAGTGTTCCTCGGGTGGCGGCAGCGACTGAAATCGGCGATAGAGAAGGATGTCGTAGACGACCTTCAGGCCCCCGCCGATGATGAACGGGGCGCCGGCCAGGCCGGCGCTGAAGAACAGCGGACCGGCCAGCAGTGGCGAAGCCGCCACGCCCAGGCTGCGCGCAATCCCGGTCACGCCCGCGGCCGCGGAACGTTCATCCGGCGCCACAATCGCCATCGTGTACGACTGGCGGGTCGGCACGTCCATCTGGCTGATGCTGAAGCGGACCAGGAGGACGCCGGCAGCAAGCGGCAACGTGGGCATGAGCGGGACCAGCATCAGCAGGATATTGGACGGCAGGTGGGTGAAGACCATCGTCCGGACCAGCCCGAAGCGTGCCGCCAGTCCGCCGGCCGCCAGGGCGGAGATGCCGGCCAGCAGGTTGGCCCCGAACAGCAGGCCGCCCAGGACGGCCGGATCAACCCCGAAGCGTCGTTGGAACCAGAACGCGATAAAGCTCTGGATGACGAAGCCACCCGCGAATGCGTCAAGGGCAAACAGGGCGGACAGGCGGGCCACGACGCCCTGTGAACGGTGCAGCCCGAGTCGAGTTCGAATCGCGTCATCGACCAGCTTGCCCGCCGGCACCTCGATCCGGATCGAGACACGGCTGAAGATGATCGCCAGGGCGATGCCCACGAACGCATAGCCCACGATCACCAGCCGGTACGCGACCGCCGGCTCGGAGCCCTGGTTGATCGCGAGCTGGGCGATGCTGCCGGCGGCAAGGGCGCCCAGCGCAGTCGCGAATGATCCGACAAGTTGATAGCGAGCGAAGACACTGGTTCTGCGCTGGGGTCCGACGAGGTCGCTCAGCGCAGCCTGCTCAACGGCCAGGAACGGCCCGACTTCGTTGCCACTTGGGCTGATCACCCCGATGGTTGCCGCTACGACCAGTACGGCGTAGACCGAAGTGGCGACGAACGCCAGCCCGGCGGCCAGCATGAGCACGGCGCCCACGATCAGGACGCGCCGCCGCCCGATCCGATCCGCATGGGTGGTCAGCCACAGCGATATGGCTGCATCGCCGACCAGGGTGAGTGCCAGGAGGACCCCGACCTCGCTGCCTGACAGGCCCTGGGCCGAGAGGTACAGGACCAGGACGACGGCCAGGAAGCCGTAGCCGAACATCCGCAGACCACGGGCAGCGAAGAGGAGACGGACGTCGCGGGTGTCGGTCATCGTGGCATCAGTATTCACAACCATAGCGGTGCACTGGTGCAACGGCATTGCCCTGTCGCGTTGAGTGGGGATGGACATCCCCGGGGAACAGTGCTAGACCACACCGAACTGCACCGGCCGAGCCCGGCGTCGGTGACCCTGACCATGCTCGCAGAGGAGGGATGAAATCGTGCGTCTTCGGATATTGAGTTCGGTGGCCGCCAGCGCGGCCCTGTTGGTCGGACAGGCGGCCATCGCGGTGGTTCCGGTGGCCGCGGCGTCGCCACTCACAATCACGGCGGACATGCCCGCAGCGGTACCGGCAGGTCACAACTGGGGCTTCAACGACTTCTTCCCTCGGGCGCTCAAGGTGCCGACCGGGTCGACAATCCAGTTCCTGATCGAGGGCTTCCATACAGCGACGTTGTTACCGGCTGGCGCAAGCGCCGCCCAGGATGAGAAGACGAATGGCGTTGCCAAGACGGACGAGGATCCCGGCCATAATGCCAACGGCACAACGCACACCCAGTTGAACATCCCGGGCCTGAGTCCAACGAATCCGGCCTGTGGTGCGCCCGTTTCTCCATGCCCGTTCGATGGGACCGCGGTGGTGAGCAGCGGCGCACCCTTCGGTCCGCCGACTGGACCATTCACCGTGCACGTCACGGCGGCGCCTGGAACCTACGCATTCCACTGTCGGGTCCACCCGGGCATGGTCGGCTGGCTCAACGTTCTGCCAGCGAACGCCCAGGGCACGACGCCCGCCCAGTTGGCCAAGACGGTTCATGACCAGGTCAAGGCCGACGTCAAGGCCGGCTTTGACGCTGAGGAGAAGGTTGAGCACTCCTCCCATGTCAGGAACTCGAACGGCAGCACAACCTGGTACATGACCGCCGGTACCGGCAGCCCGGACGGACACGTCGCGGTGCTCGAGTTCTTGCCGCTCGTCCTCGGCATCCACCCCGGCGATACAGTGGTGTGGCGACCGCAGTCGGTCAACGAACCCCATACCGTCACCTTCCCTGGCGAGCTCTTCACGGACCTCGTGCCGATGTGCGAGGGGCTGACCGGTGATACGCCCGCCGTGCCAAACCACCTGCCCCCCAACAGCCCGTTCGATTTCCACTGCGGAGCGCAGCCATTCCCCGATGAGGTCGCGTTGGGCGGCGGCAACGGTGTTCGCAATCTGACCGGGCCGGGCACGATCTCGGACTCGGGCGTGTTCGCAACCCGGGCAATGCGACGAGCGCTCGGGATGCCCAAGGGCTCGCTGTTCTCGCGCTGGTCGGTGAGCTTCGTCGGCGCGGCGAAGGGTTCGTACACGTACATCTGCCAGATCCACCAGGGTATGGAGGCGACGATCACCGTTCACTGACCCAGTCTTGCAAGCGCCGGCGTGGCGCGAACGAGCCGTTGCGGGACCACTCGCGGCGGCTCGTTCGATGTCCAGTGCCGGGCGGGCAGCTCCGTCGGGCGCGCCCGGGATCGGCGATACTCGCCCGAGACCATTCGAGTCGAGGAGGATGACCGCCGCCGTGCCGCCCATCGACGAGCTGACCCGGATCGAGCCCGTATACCTCGATCGCCTCGAGAAGCAGGGGGTCTTCACGACCGGGATCCTGCTCGAAGTGTCCGAGACGCCGACCCGCCGGCAGACCCTGGCCGATCATGTCGGCGCCACGATCAACGATGTCGCCATCTGGCGTGACGAGGCGCTGATGCTCAACCTGGCCAGTTTCGGTCCGGCCGAGCACCAGCTCCTGATCCAGGCCGGGATCCGCGGCTTGAAGGGGATCGTCGACCTCGATCTCGAGGCGTTCAGGGCGCGCCTGGTTCGGCCCGCACTCCAGCTCCGGATGGAGCCGATCGACGACCTGCGGGCCGAGGGCTGGTGGGACCAGGCCCGGACCCTCGAGGACGAGTAGACGACGCGGCCAGGCATGCAGCCCGGATCAGCCCGGACGATCCTCGGGCTGCTCGTTGGCCTGACCACGATGGTCACGATCGTGGCCATCGCGATCCTGGTCTTCCTCAACCCGATCTGGGTGGGCTTCGAGCAGGATCGCAGCGGGGCAGCCGCCCTGACTGGGTTCCCGCCGGTCATCGTCCACTCGGTGACGGGTTCGATCCTCCACGACCTGGTGTTCGGCCCCCCGGACTTCGCCGTCAGCGTCAACGGCCAGGCCGTCCTCGGGCTCCGCGAGCGAGCCCACATGGTGGACGTACGGGGCGTCTTTATTGCCTTCGGCGGAGTTGCCCTGGTCGCGCTGCTAGGCCTGGTCAACCTGGCGATCTACGCTCGCGGTCGGGCCTGGTTCTGGCGAGCCGTCCGGCGCGGAGCGATCGCCCTGGCGTTCCTGGTCGTCGTTCTCGGGGCGATTGCGGCGCTGGCGTTCGACGCGATCTTCGAACAATTCCACGAGCTGTTCTTCCCGCCCGGCTCGTTTGATTTTGCCGCAGATTCAAAGCTGATCCAGCTGTTCCCCGACCACTTCTGGTTCGAGACGTCGCTCCTCCTCGTGGTCGTGATCCTCGGTCTGTGCGGGCTGACCGGGGTGCTCGCCAGGGGTGGCCCGGACGAGGCGCCCAGCGAGATACCCACATGAGCGCTGACGGCAACCGGCCCGACGAGCAGATCCTGTCGGTCGAGGCGGCTCGGGAGCGTGTCCTCGGGGCGATCAGCGGCGCCCTTGGTATCGAGGTGGTGGCCGTTGCCAATGCGCTCGGACGCGTCCTGGCGGCAGATGTGCGGGCAACCACCGACCTGCCACCCTGGGACAACAGCGCAATGGATGGCTATGCCGTGCGGGCCGCCGACGTGGCCGGTGCCGGCGAGGGCGAGCCCGTGATCCTGGCGATCACGGGCGAGGCCGCCGCTGGAGGCAGCGCCGGGGTGCTGGCCGAGCCCCGCAGCGCGATCCGGATCGCGACCGGGGCGCCGCTGCCGGCCGGTGCCGATGCGGTCGTCCAGGTTGAATTGACCACGCCCCTGCATGCCGACGGCAGCCCGGCGGGGCCGCGCGGCCAGCAGGCGACCGGCGGTCTCCCGGCGGCAGTCGCAATTCACGCGTCCGTCCCTGCGGGCGGATCGATCCGCCGAAAGAGCAGCGACCTGGTCGCCAACAGTGTCGTGCTCAGCCCGGGCAACGTACTAGGTCCGGCTGCCGTCGCCCTGGCGGCGGGCGCCGGCGTCGGGTCGATCAGCGTGCATCAGCGACCACGCGTCGCCGTCCTCGCGACCGGCGACGAGCTTCGTCCGGCCGGGGTTGCCCTCGGGCCAAGCGGAATCCCGGACGCAAATGGGCCCGGCTTGCGCGCCCTGGCCGAGGCCACCGGCGCCAACGTGATCGACCTCGGGATCGCCCGGGATCAGCTCGAGGACGTCATGACCCGGCTCAGTCAGGGGGTGGCCGAGGCAGATGTCGTGATTGTCAGTGGCGGCGTGTCGGTAGGGCCGTATGACGTCGTCCGAACCGCATTCGAGGCGATCGGCACGGTCAACCTCTGGCGGGTGGCAATCCAGCCGGGCAAGCCATTTGCGTTCGGTACCGCGCAGCGCGCCGACGGTACCCAGGTGCTCCTTTTCGGACTGCCGGGAAATCCGGTCTCGAGCTTCGTGACCTTCGAGATCTTCGTGCGGCCGGCGCTCCGCCGGCTGGCCGGCCATGCCCTTCTGCTCCGTCCCTCAGAGCCCGGCGTGCTCCTCGATCGCACCTCGAAGAGTCCCGGCCGGCGAGCCTTCCTGCGCGTCGAGGTGGAGCGAGCGCCGACTGGCGCCCCGGCGCGCGACGCGGACGGGCGACTCCAGGTCAGGCTGGCCGG
>JBBRIM010000175.1:0-6074 GCA_038221095.1 Candidatus Limnocylindrales bacterium | reverse complement strand
CACCCGGTTCACGCCGGGGACCTCGTTGACGATCCTCGAGCTGATCTTGCCCAGTACGTCGTAGGGCAACTTGGCCCAATCGGCGGTCATCCCGTCGTCCGAGGTGACCGCCCGGATCGCGACGACATTGGCGTAGGTCCGGCCGTCGCCCATGACCCCGACGCTGCGGACCGGGGTGAGGATCGCAAACGACTGCCACACGCTTCGGTACAGCCCGGCCGCCTTGATCTCGTCGATCACGATCCAGTCCGCTTCACGGAGCGTGTCGAGGCGCTCGGCCGTGACCTCGCCGATGATCCGGATCGCCAGGCCGGGGCCTGGGAACGGCTGGCGCTGGACCATCACCTCGGGCAGTCCGAGCTCGATCCCAACGGCCCGGACCTCGTCCTTGAACAGGTAGCGCAGCGGCTCGATCAACTTGAACCGGAGGTCGGCCGGCAGGCCGCCGACGTTGTGGTGGGTCTTGATCTTCTGGGCCGCCTTGGTCTCCGAGGTGGCGCTCTCGATCACGTCCGGGTAGAGCGTGCCCTGGGTCAGGAAGTCGATCCGGCCGAGCCTGGTTGCCTCTTCCTCGAACACCCGGATGAACTCGTCGCCGATGATCTTGCGCTTCTGCTCGGGGTCTTCTACGCCGGCCAGCCGGGCGAGGAAGCGTTGCCGGGCATCGACCATCACGAGGCGCATCCCAAGGTTGGCTTCGAAGGTCTGCCGAAGCAGCTCGGATTCCTTCTTGCGCATCAGCCCGTGGTCAACGTAGATGCAGGTCAGCCGGTCGCCCACCGCCCGGTGGACGAGCGCCGCCGCCACGGCCGAGTCCACCCCGCCGCTCAGCGCACAGATCACCAGGCCATCGGAGTCCGTCGCCCGGGCGTGCTCGTCGACCCGGGCCCGAATCTCGGCCACGGTCGTTTCGACGAAATTGGCCGGCGTCCAGGTGGCCCGGGCTCCGGCGATCCCAATGACGAAGTTGCGCAGGATGTCCCGGCCGCGCGGGGTGTGGGCCACTTCGGGGTGGAACTGGATGCCGTACAGGCCGCGACTCGGATCGGCAAAGCCGGTCAGCGGCGATGAGTCGGTCTGGGCCGTCGCCTGAAAACCCTCGGGCAAGCGGGTGATCGAATCGCCGTGGCTCATCCAGACGGGCTGCTCGTGGCCGAGGCCGGCGAACAGCCCTTCCTCGTTCGTGATCGTGATGCTGGCCGGCCCGTATTCGCGCTTGGTCGCGGGCAGGACGTCGCCACCGAGCTCGCGGGCCATCAGGTGGGCGCCGTAACAGATCCCCAGGACGGGGATCCGGCCGCTCCAGACACCGCTATCGGGCAGCGGCGCACCGGGGTCGTAGACGGAGTTGGGGCCGCCCGACAGGATCACGGCCTTGGGCCGGCGCCGCTCGATCTCCGCCCACGGGGTGTCATGGGGCAGCAGCTCCGAGTAGACATTGAGTTCGCGGACACGCCGGGCGATCAGCTGGGCGAACTGGCTGCCGAAATCCAGGATGACCACGGTGTCGGGGCCCGTGTCGTCGGCGGCGTTGCCGGTATGGCCGGCGCCCGGTCGATCATCCGGGGAGCGCTCCGGCGCGGGCGCCTTGAGCGCTGTCTCGAGATACGCCTCGACCTCGGCATCATCCGGGGCGAGGACCCGGTGGCCGGCGTTGGCGGCGTCCCCATGGACGGTCTTGCCCCGCTTCAGTTTCTCCGCGCGCGAGGGATCGACGCCGGCTCCGCTGGCCGCCTCCAGCCCTGCCGCATCGACCGCCTCTGCGTCGCTCAATCTGCCCTCCGCTCGCCTCGCCACCCGTTTGGCCAAGTCTAGCGGCTGCACCGCCGGTCCTTCAGGGACGGTTGCGCATTCCCTCCGCGACGGCCTCGAAATACTCGTGGAGGCGGGCCGCCACGAGGATCGGCGGATCCATCGCCGCGATCGCCGCGCGCATATGCCGGAGCCAGGCATCCCGCTCGGCCGGGCCGATCGCGAAGGGGGCATGGCGCATCCGCAGGCGGGGATGGCCACGCTCGGCGTCGTAGGTTCGCGGACCGCCCCAGTACTGGGCGAGGAACAGGCTCAGGCGATGGCGAGCGCCGGCCAGGTCGTCCGGCTCGGGGTAGATGGCGAGGAGCGCCGGGTCGTCAGCGACGCCTTCATAGAAGCGATCGACGAGGCTGACAAAGAAGGGCAGCCCACCGGCTGCCTCGTAGACCGAGGCCAAAGCGACGATCGGCGCCGACCCCTCGTCGAGGACGCGCAGGTCGTGCGCCGGCTCGGACTGGGCCGGGGGCGTCTCGCTCAGCGGGTCCGCTGCCAGGACTTGCCCTCGGTCTGAGTGGACGGGGCGTAGACCATCTCCACCGCCTGCATCTCAGCGATCGATCGGGCGCCGAGCGCAGCCATCGACTGGCGCAAGGCCCCGACCAGGTTCTCCGAACCGTCGGTGACATGGGCCGGACCGAACAGGATCCGCTCGAGCGAGCCGACCGTGCCCACCTTGATCCGGGTGCCCCGGGGCAGGGTGGCCGAGGGCGCAGCCATGCCCCAATTCGTGCCCCGGCCGGGTGCCTCCTCGGCGCGGGCAAGCGGCGAGCCGATCATCAGGGCATCCGCACCGGCCGCGATCGCCTTGGCCAGCTCCCCACCGCGGCGCATCCCGCCGTCGGCAATCACCGGCACATAGCGACCCGTCTCTGCCAGGAAGGCGTCACGGGCGGCGGCCACATCACTGACCGCGGTCACCTGGGGGATCCCGATCCCGAGCACTTCCCTGGTGGTACACGCCGCACCCGGGCCCACCCCGACGAAGATCGCCGCAGCACCCTGCTCCATCAACGCGAACGCCGCCTCGGCATTGGTCGTGTTGCCGACCGCGACCGGGATCGGCATGAACCGGGTGAACTCCGCGAGCGAGAGCGGCTCGTACTCCGAGGCAAGATGGCGCGGGCTGCTGACCTGGCTCTGCACCAGGAAGAGGTCGGCTCCATGCTCGGCGCACAGGGCCCCGAACCGGCGGGCCGCCGCGGGGGTTGCTGCGACCGCGGCCCGTGAGCCGGCGGCGTGGAGCTCGTCGATCCGGCGGGCAATGAGATCGTCCCGGATCGGAGCGGCATAGGCCTCGGCCAGAAGGCCATGGACCTGATCGTCCGGAGCCGCAGCGATCCGGGCGAGGATCACGTCGGGATCCTCGTAGCGGGCCTGGACACCCTCGAGATTGAGGATCGCGACGCCACCCAGGCGGGCCAGCTCGCCGGCCAGCCGGACATCGACGACGGCATCCATGGCCGAGGCGATCACCGGGATGGCCAGCTCGATTCCACACAGGACCTGGGCGAGGCTGACGTCGTTCGGCTCAATCGTGCTCGTACCGGGCGCCAGCGACACATCCTCGAAGCCATACGTGGGCCGGATCGTGTCCACCTTCGAATGGAAGATCCGGCGCTGGGCTGGGTCGGTCGAGGTGGCGACCACCGGGGGCTGGCTGGATGTGCGCAATCTTGCCTCCGCAGGTGTGCGCTTCGCCGAGAGGCGCCGCCGCCGGCGCACTGGGTCGAGTACCGATCCAGTCTACCAGCCGGCCGCCATCAGCCGGCCACCTCCGACCCGCTGCGTTCAGCCGGCTGGGCGGTGGCCGTCGAGTCCGAGCCGGAACCAGCGCGCCTGCTCGGGATCGACGAGGTCGGCCTCGATCCGGCGGATCGACTCGCGGTAGGCTGGCCAGACCGCCAGCTCAAGGGCGTCCGCCGGCGATACCCAGCGGGCTGCGTCGTGCTCGTGGGAGAGGACCGGCTCACGGTCCGCCGGGACCCGCACCGCGAAGATCGCGGCAGTCAGGATCGCATCGACGCTGGGCTCGTGGAACTGGTTGACCTGGTCAAGATCGAAGAGTTCCTCGATGATCGAGCCATCGAAGCCCGTTTCCTCATGCAATTCGCGCAGGGCGCCGGCCACGATCCGCTCGCCCGGTTCGAGCGAGCCCGAGACGCACTGCCACAGTCCGGCCAGGATTCGGCCGGCTGAACGGCGCAGCAGCAGGATCTCGAGGGCCTTCCCCGGGGCGCCTCCCGCGCGGAAGATCCAGACGTCGACCAGGTCCGGTCGGATCAGAGCCGTTCGAACCGATCGACTGGCAGGACGAAGACGGTCGCGCCGCCAACCTCGACCTCGAGCGGGTAGGGCATGAAGAATTCGCCCGGCTCCATGATCGGCGGCATCGGGTTGACGATCTGCGTCCGAGCCGTGCAGTTCCGTCGGATGATGGCGAGGACTTCGTCGACCTGGACCTCCTCGACCCCTACGATGATGGTGGCGTTGGACTGCTTGAGGAAGCCACCCGACGAGTGCAGTCGGGTAGCCCGGTAGTCCTTCTCGAGCAGCGCCTCGACCAGCGCACCCGCATCCTCGTTGTGAACGATCGCGACGATCAGCTTCATCGCCCGAGGATACGGGGCCAATGGGCGTCCCGTCGAGAGCCTTGCCCCGGATCGCTGGTCGTACAATGCTCCTGCCGACGCTGGCGCCAATCCGTCCGGCCCCCACGTGCAACCAGGGAGACCTCAGCCTCGATGGATCGCTCGACCGACACGCTGGCCGCGAGTGCGGCAGCCCTAGCCCACGGCGGTGACCTCGACCAGATGCTGACCGCCCTCCTCGGCGCGGCGGCCGGAGCAACGGGCGCCGCGATGGGCGCCGCGTTCCTGCAGGATCCCGATCGGCCCGGCCTGGAGCTCACTGCCTCGCTGGGGATGAGCCCTGAGGCCGATCACACGTTCGAGGCTGCCGTCAACGATGCCACCCATCCCGTGGCCGTGGCCGCCCGCGAGCTGACGATTTCGTTCGGCGGGTCTGTGCCGGGCGGCGACGGACCAAAGGTCGTCGACGCCCTCCTGCCTCTCGTCGTCCGTCACGACGGAGTCGACATGGGCGTGGGGATCATTGTCTTCGCCTGGCCGGCGCCGCACGAATTCAGCGACGAAGACCGCTCGATCCTGACCTCGATCGCAAGTCTTGCGGCGGTTGCCGTTGACCGGGCCCGGCTGACGTCGCTGGCGGCTGAACGCTCCGAGTGGTTCGAGCGGCTGGCTCACACCGACCCGCTGACCGGCCTCGCCAACACGCGCACGCTCGGCCGGGTGTTCGAGCTCGAGCTGGCCCGGGCCGCCCGCCAGGGTGGCGAGGTTTCGGTTGCCCTCGTAGATGTCGATGGCCTCACCGCCGTCAACGATGCGTCGGGCCACGAAGCCGGCGACGACGTTCTGCGGGCCGTCGCCACGGTCCTGGCCGAGTCGGTCCGGCTGGTGGACACCGTTGCCCGCTATGGCGGCGACGAGTTCGTCCTGATCGCCCCCGGTTCGGCCGGCATGACCGTCGCCCAGCGAGTCCTCGATGGCGTCGCTGCCCTGGCCGAAGTGCACGGGCGTCGGATCAGCGTCTCGGTTGGCCTGGCCCGCTTCCCGACCGACGGCGCCAGTTCGGAAGAGCTCCTCGCTGCTGCCTCGGCGGCCCTGCTCGCTGCCCGGGCCACCGGTCCGGGCACGCTCGCCATGGCCCCCCTCCAGCCTGCCGGCCAAAGCACAACGGGCGAACCCGCGAGCTGAGTTTCGGGGCGTTCGCTCGCCGGCGTTGGCGGCACCTGGTGCCAAATGCCGCTCTGAGCGGCCGTATGGCGGGATCCGGCCCAATCCGGATGTCGCACATGTGTCTCGGGCGCGCCCGACCGTGCTTGATCGTGCTCAGGTTCCGGGTTGGGAGCGGGCGGATCTGATCCGATTTCGGGCCTCGACCCAACCATTAGGCCGCGGGGGGCGGCATTTGTCCGAAACTCGAGCCCGGCCTTCGCGGCGCGGCCCGAGATTCTCAAATGTCGCGAACAGACGCGCTGTGCACAGGTCCAGGGAGGTTTGGCAGCTCAGCGGCGCCCGTCGGGCGTGATCCGTGCGTGAGCCCTGGGCCTGACCCGGGCCGCATGGCTCCCTTGAGGGTCGAGGTCCTCGTTACGGCGTCTGTCCGCGACATTTGAGAATCTCGGCGGGAGGCCGCCATCCGCCGGGCAGACGTTCCAGGGATCAGCTGCCCTGGGCGGTGAC
>JBBRIM010000174.1:0-6097 GCA_038221095.1 Candidatus Limnocylindrales bacterium | reverse complement strand
GAGAACAAACGGTGCAATGGACGAGCGCGGCGTCGTGCTCAGGCGGGGATTCCCCGGATTTGTTCTTCCCCGGCGACCATTCGGCGCGAAGGGCTGGCCGGGGACCGGCCAGGACCTGCCGATTCCCTCGTTTTGTTCTCCCCATTGTCGTACCGGCTCGTCGTCCCATCATTCGTCGTTTCCGGCTACGGCCGCGGGGCGAGATCGCCACGGAGCGGAGCCAATCGCGCGTCAGGCGGTACACGGCGTTGGTGATCGCTCTTGCATCCATCACGGTTGGGGGCTTCCGTGGTCCCCGGTGGGAGGGTCTCGTCATGGGTGCAGGCAACCGGGGCTCCGTTCGCCGACCCTGAAGTTAGAGACGAGGCGCACGAGTTCCACAAGGCCGCACCTACCTCATGCTTCTGGAGAAATCTAACCTCGCTCGAACATCCCGAGCAGGTCGTCGTACAGCTCTCGATAGTTGGCGTATACGCCGTCGTAGAGAGCGTGGCGCTCGGGGTCGGGCTCGAGCCGCCCCTTCACCGCCACCATCCGATCGACGGCCTCGTCCAGCGATCCGAACATGCCAACGGCGCGTCCGGCAAGGATCGCGGCGCCCAGGCAAGCCGCCTCCTCGTTCTCGGTGGTAACGACCGGGCGCCCCGTGACGTCGCACTTGATCCGGTTCCAAACTGAGCTTCGGGCACCGCCGCCGAGGACTCGGATCTCGGTGACCGGGATACCGAGCCCTTCGATGACGTCGATGTTGCGTCGAACGATGCAGGCGATCGACTCCATGATCGAGCGGGCGAAATGAGCCTTGGTGTGCCGCAGTGTGAAGCCGTAGAACACACCCTTGGCCTTCGGGTTCGCCTCGGGGGCCATGGCGCCCTGGAGGTGGGGCAGCATCACCAGCCCCTCGGAGCCGGGCGCCACCCCGTCCGCCATTTCGCTCAGCAGGTCATATGAGTCACGGCCTCCGCGGCGCGCGGCCTCGATCTCGGGCTGACAGAAGGTGTCGCGGTACCAGCGCAGGACCATTCCGCCGCTAGTGAAGGTGTGCTCCATGTAGAGCCCAGGCACGCCGTGGTAGTGGCAGGGCATCTGCGCGGACGGGTCGAACACCGGGTTCCGGACCGTGGCGCAGACTGCCAGCGCCGCCCCCGTGTTCTCGGAGAACACGCCGGGCCTGATGTTGCCGACACCGATCGCGCCAGCGGCCTGGTCCAGCGCGCCGGTGCAGACGATCGTGGATGGCTCCAGCCCCAGTTCGCGAGCAACGGCTTCCCGAATCGGTCCGATGGGCTCGCCCGACTCGTAAATCTCGGGCAGGCGCTCGGCGCCGATCCCTAGATAGGCCAGCATTTCCGGCCACCAGGCTCTCCTGGTGAAATCCCAGTATGTAGTCGAGGTTACGAGCGAGCCTTCGCAGACGGTCCGACCGGTCAGCCGCTTGATGATGTAGTCCTCGAGGAGCAGGAAATGAGCAGTTCGGCGGAACACGTCGGGCTCATTCCGCCGTAGCCAAAGGATCTTGGCCGCGGGCCACGTCGGGACGAACGAGACCTGTCCGGTTACCCGGTAGCATTGATCGTTCCCGAACTCGCGCGCTAGGTCCGCGGCTTCGTCCTGGGCCCGATTGTCGAGCCAGACGATTGCCGGCCTGAGCGCGTTGCCGTCTCCGTCCGCACAGATCAGTGTTTCGCCCTGGGCCGAGATGCCGAGGGCACGGATGCTCCCGGCGGCTCCCGGCCTCGCCTCCAGAACCTCGGCCAGCGTGCGCTTGAAGGCAGCCCAATACTGCTCAACACCGAGCTCGACGGCTAGCGGCGACGGCGTAGCGAGCTTGTACTCCCGCGTAGCCTTGGCCAACAGGCCACCCCGCTCGTCGAATAGGGCGGTCTTGACCGCCGTCGTACCGAGGTCGACGCTCAGGATCGTGTCCATTAAGACTCCTACGGCGTGGGTCCAGCGCTCCAGCTGACGAATGCAGGCGTATCGCCCACGTTTATGAGCGTGTGCGGGACGCCCTCGGGGATGACGACGGCATCGCCTTCGTAGAGCTCGAAATGCTCGCGTCCTTCGGTGCTAACAAGGACGTGCCCGCGAATGCAGAAGAACACCTCGTGGGACTGGGGGTGGCCCGTGTCCACCGCACCGTGCTGACCGGGCTGAAGCGATGATGTGCCAAAAGTGATCTTGCCGGTGCTCACGTAGTGGCGACAGAACTCGTCGCCCTCCATGAAGCTCGTGGCGTCGTGTTCCCGAATGACGACGGGTTTGGTCGAGACCTCCATGACGTCCTCCCACAGCTTGGCTTGTGGCCAGCGCATGACCGCGCTACGGCTAAGCATCACAACTTGAGCGATAACCCGTCGTGACTACGTTCTACGAGGCGGCCAGGCCGGCTTGCGCTGCCGACGCCGCCAGCACCCCCTCGATCTGGTCGCGGAGTGAGCCACCAGGCACCAGGACGCGATCGAATACGGCGCCGCCGATGGTGAATCCCCAGGCCTTGCGTTCGGTGACGATGCGGATCTGGTCGGCCGTGACGATGCTGCCGGCGACGACGATCGGGCCCGCCGATGCGCTAGCCACCGCGCCGATGAGCGCGGGAACGTCGCCCTGCCAGCGGTAGGCGAGCAGGTCTAGACCATCGACACCAGGACGGCTCGTCAGTTGCCGTGCGCTTTCGGCGATCGACTCGATGGTCCCCTCGAGCACGCTCGGATGGCCGACGATCCGTCCAGGAAACGGAAAGTAGCGAATGCCGGTATCGCGCACGAGTGGAAGGGCCGCGTCGGGCTGCGTACCCCCCATCAACAGATCGACCCCGAGCTCGATGCCGGCCCGGACGGAGGCAAGCTCTGCCTTCGCGTCCAAGCTCACGATTTCTAGCGCTACGTTTCGACCATCTGCCCTTATCCGGCGCACCAGCTCGTGCAGCGTCTTGGTCGAGACGCCGATGTCCTTGAAGCCCACCCACTTCAGGTCGGTTTCGCGCACCTCGTCGTAGACCTCGAGGCAGTCGGGCACGGTGGCATCGTCTTTGGTGAGCATGAATAGGAATTCGGCCATGTCCTTTGCTCCATGCTGCGTCGTTGCCTGCGGCCGGCGAACGGCGGACTAGTCGGTGATCCGGGTGAGCCCCAGTCCCCACAACTCGGCCAGGTCGGCGAGTTGAGCGGACTGATCGCCCTCCTGGAGAAGCATGTGGTGATCCATCCCAGAGTCGAACATGCGATCGAGTAGCTTCTGACCGCCGCCTGCCGCGGTCACGTCGGCCAGGAAGCCTTTGCCCCAGGTCTCCCATTCCGCGGCCGGAATGCCCATCGAGCTGAGAGTGCCCATGTATAGGCCGTACTCTCCCTTGCCGCCCGCCACGCTCGCGACAGTCAACGTCGCCGCCTTGCGAAGCGGGAACTCGATGAGGGTGCCCCGCTGCTCACCCAGGTCGATGACGTTCACCTCCGCCGGCGCCGCCGCCAGGCCGGCCGGAGCCGAGCCCTCGTGTCGCAGCAACACCGTGTCGGTGTCGCGCCGCAACAGGACCGGCTCGGCCAGAGCGATCGGTGTCGGCCGGAGCGCAAGCATGGCATTGGCCAGCACGGCCGAGCCAACGTCGCCCTCCGGATCGAAATGGAAGCCTTCGCCGGACAGCCACGAGGACGCCAGGTTGACCAGCCCGAAATGTGTCGGATAGCAGGCGGCCGCTAGTGCATCGAGCCCGTAGTTTTCGATCAACTTCTTCGCGGCCACGTATATCTTTGACGAGAACAGCATCCGGTCGCCGGTGGCCAGGATCTTGCCGTAGGCTGGCGCATGCCCGTCGAGCTCGACGAGGGCGTCCGCGTCGCTCACCGTCTCGGCAGCCGCGATCAGCTCCTCGATGTCGAGATGCAGCAACGTGACGCCAAGCGAGTCGCCCAGGTCCCATTCGTCGTACGACATGTCCATGGGACCGAACATCCGCCAAGCGGTCCGGGGCGTCAGCAGCGCGACGCGTGAATGCCGGAGCTTGCGGGCCACCGCTGCAGTTCGCGCGAAGTCGGCAACGGAGGCGGCGAATCGGGGATCGTCGACCTCGCCCTCACCCCAGTGGAAGACGATAGATGTTCGCTTCGCCACGCTGGCGAAGTGCTTTACGGAGGCCAGCGAATAGGTCTCCGGATGAGGTAGCGACCAGAGCATCACCGGGGCCTGGGCCTCTCGCTGCAACTGCAACTGCAACGAGTCCTCGACCCAAGAGGAATGCACGACAACGAGCAGATCGATCGGTGCCTTAGACCACTCTCGGGTGACGCGAGAAGCGTCGGCAACGTCCCAAATAACCTCAGGGGCGGCCCGAACGCTGAGCCCGACGGCTCGCAAGCTTTCGGCGGCCTGGTGAAGTGCAGGCTCGGCACGATCGCCGCCCGCCTCGAACGGACTGGACACGACGACTAGCGCGACTGTCGGGTCACCCACGACGCATCTCCTTCTTACTCCACGCGACCCTTCCGGACCCTATCCGCTCGGTCCGTTCGCTGACTGAGGCGGCGGTGCCCGGACAATGAGTCGGATCGGCGCCCTACGACCCAAGGTCCGCTCCACCCTTCTGCTCGACCGGCGACTCCACTTGGGATCCCACGAACTATTCCCGGCCCTCGGGCTCGGCCGGTAGGCCTATCGACGTGTGCCTCCACCTTCACTGGGCTCCACGGATGCCGTCCTTCCCGGGTACTTTGCAGTTGGCAGGCGTTGCCAGATTGTCGGACGATCTGATAGCATTATTCCCGTTCGAGTCGCTGCATGTCAAGGCTCGCGGGAGCTCGCTCGCGAGCCTTTGACCCCACCGCGCATACAAACAGGTTGCGAGATGTCGCTACAGGCCCTGCCCACGGCAACCGTCGCTTTTCCGACCGGCCCATGTAGTCAGGATCCGTTCCTGACGGCCGACGTGGTCGTAATTGGAGCAGGCATCATCGGTGCGTCGTGCGCGTACGCTCTCGCCCTGCGCGGTCTCTCCGTCCACCTGATCGAGCGCGACGCGCCCGCACGAGCGGCCTCGGGTGCCTGCGAAGGAAACCTCGTGCTGTTCGATCGGCCGACGGCCGCCGACCTCCGCCTGGCGCGCTGGAGCTTTGAGCGCTGGGCGGAGCTCAGCAAGGAGCTGCTCGAGGAGACGGGGATCGATATCGAATTCGATCGCAAAGGTAGCCTGATGCTGGCCCAGGACGTCGAGGCGGCTACTGCCGCTCGCGCTAAGTGCGCTTGGCTGGCCGACCAGGGGGTAGTTTCCCAGTGGCTCGACAGCGCCGCGTTGCACGAACTCGAGCCGGATCTTGCGCCCGACGTTTGCGAGGCTGCCTTCTTCCCCCTGGATGCCCAGATCGAGCCGCGGCTGGCGACAGCGGCGCTCGTGGCCGGGGCTCGCCGCAAGGGTACGGTCGTTCATCTCCATGAACCAGTGATCTCCCTTGCCGTGGCGCCCGATGACCGGCACGCGACGGTGGCGACCGCTCGGCACTCGATCGAAGCGCGCTGGGTGGTCGTCGCGGCAGGCGTCTGGACGGGCGGTCTTCTCGCGGGGCTCGGGGACCTACGGATCACGGCTAGAAAAGGCCAGATCGCGGTCGTGACAGGCGGCGGCGTGCAAGTTCGGCACAAGGTCATGGAAGCTGCCTACGCCCACACAGTTGCGAGCGACGAGGCTTCCCTCCAGGTGGCGACTGTCGTCGAGTCCACCAGATCGGGCTCGATCCTGCTCGGCAGCAGCAGGCTCGCCACCGACCCTGACGATCGCACCGTGGACGTCGACGTTCTCAATCGGATCGTGGCTCGGGCGATCATGTTCTTCCCGGGGCTTGCTCGATCGCGCATGATTCGCAGCTACTCCGGTTTGCGGCCGATGGCGTTGGACCACACGCCGATTATCGGTCCAATGCCCATGCAGCCGGCAATTATCGTAGCAACGGGCCATGAGGGAGGCGGCGTGATGATGGCCGCGGCGACCGGTGAGCTCGTCGCCCGCCACGTCGTGGGAGAAGACTCGCCGGTCTCGGTTGCACCATATTTGCCAGCCCGCCTCCTTTCGCCGACTGCGCGGGCCCAGAGCAATTGATTTACTGGCCCG
>JBBRIM010000173.1:0-6120 GCA_038221095.1 Candidatus Limnocylindrales bacterium | reverse complement strand
GCTCGCGCCGACCCAGGTGATCGTGGCTGCGGCTGCTGCCGTGTTGGTGACCACAAAGGCGCTGGCTGCGAGTCCGCCGGCAGTCAGGGCCGAGCCCGCGTTGAAGCCGAACCAGCCGAACCAAAGGAGTCCAGCACCCAGGACCGTCATCGGGACGTCATGAGGTTCGACGTTCTCGCCGTGGAAGACCCGGCGGCCGATCAGGATGGCCACGACCAGGGCCGACACGCCCGAGCTGATGTGCACGACAGTGCCTCCGGCAAAGTCCATGGCGCCGGCCTTTGCCAGCCAGCCGTCGGCTGACCACACCCAATGAGCGATTGGGGAGTAGATCAGGATCGACCACAGGACGGTGAACAGCACGAAGGCGCCGAATCGCTTCCGCTCGGCGAAGGCGCCGCTGATGAGGGCCGGGGTGATCGCTGCGAACATCAGTTGAAAGGCGGCAAAGAGGATGAACGGGATCGTCGTCCCATAGATCACGCTCGGACGAAGGCCCACGTTCATGAATCCGACATAGTCGAGGTTGCCGATCAGGCCGAACCCACCCGCATCGGGACCAAACGCGAGGCTGAAGCCGATCACGACCCAGACCACACTGACCAGGGCAAGACCGAAGAAGCTGTGCATGATCGTCGATAGGACGTTCTTGCGTCGGACCAGTCCTCCGTAGAACAGGGCCAGCCCCGGGAGCATGACCATCACGAGGGCGCTCGAGGCGAGCATCCAGGCCGTATCGCCCGAGTCGACTGGGCTGCCGTCCGATCCGAGCGCGACCGACGGCAGAAGGACGGCGAGGGTCAGGGCCAGGACGAGCACCGAGGCAACGTAGACCACGCGAGGATTCACGATCGAGTCTCTCCAGTGCGGGGGGACGAGTGAACACCTCAAACGTATGACCAGACGGAAACCACCTCAAGGCAGGCCGGGGTCCAATTCGGTTACGCCGGGCCTTGGCACTCAGCGCCCTGACTGCAACCTTGAGCCCGGATCGTCGGCCGAATCCGTGGAATCAGCCGGTGGCAGCGAGCTCGGAGCGCAGGGCGGCGAAGCCGGGCTTGATCGTGTCGGTGATCAGGGCAAGGCGCTCGTCGAACGGCAGGAAGGCGCTCTTCATGGCATTGAGGGTGAGCCACTCCATCTCGTCGAGGTCGAGCCCGAAGGCAGCGTCGAGCGCCGCGAATTCACTCGACAGGCTGACCCCGCTCATCAGCCGGTTGTCGGTGTTGACGGTGACCCGGAAGCGCAGCCGACGGAGCAGGTCGATCGGGTGTTGGCCGACCGACGCGACGGCACCGCTGTGGACGTTGGAGGTGGGGCACAGCTCGAGTGGGATCCGTCGATCGCGGACATAGGCCGCCAGCCGGCCAAGCCGGACCTCTCCGTCTGGATCGACCTCGATATCGTCCACGATCCGGACACCGTGGCCGAGCCGTTCGGCGCCGAGGTCGAGCGCCTCGCGGATCGAGGGCAGGCCGTAGCCCTCGCCGGCGTGCAGGGTCAGGTGGAAGTTGGCGTGGACAAGGCGCCGGAAGACGTCGGCAAAGCGGCCGGGCGGATAGCCTGCCTCGGGTCCGGCGATATCGAACCCGACCACCCCGGCGTCGCGATGGCGCAGGGCGAGGTCGGCGATCTCGGACGCCCGATCCGCCTGGCGCATCGCGGTCGCCAGGACCCTGATGACGATCGGCCGTCCCGAGGCTCGGGCTGCACCGACCCGAAAGCCCTCGAGGATCGCCTCGACGACCTCGTCGAGGCTGAGCCCACCCCGGGTGGAGAGCTCTGGTGCGTGGCGAACCTCCGCGTACACGACCCCGTCGGCGGCAAGGTCCTCGGCGCATTCGGCCGCCACCCGGACGAGCGCGGCGCGGGTCTGCATCACGCCCACGGTGTGCTCGAACGTTTCGAGGTAGAGCTCGAGCGATTTCTGGTCGGCGCCGCGCCGGAACCAGGCGGCGAGTTCGGCTGGATCGCCCGATGGCAGCGCTCGATAGCCCTGCTCGGCCGCCAGCTCGATGATCGTCGCCGGGCGGAGGCCGCCGTCGAGGTGATCGTGGAGGAGGACCTTCGGGGCGCGCCGAATCAGCCCAGGATCGAGCCCTGCGTCGAGCCCGCCTGGGCTCACTCGCTCAGCCGCCGCCGCGCCGCCGCAATCGCCGCGCCAACGCGAATGGGCGCCGTTCCTCCAACGACGTCACAGGCCGCCAGGGCCGACTCGATCGCGGCCGCCCGGCGCAGGGATGCGGGCACGCCCGGATCGCCGGCCAGGCCCTTCGCGATCGGATCGTCGGCTGCCGCCAGGGCCATGCTGAAGACCGCATCGTCGAGGCCGGCGAGGTCCGTGCCGGCCGCCTCGGCCCGGCCGACCAGGCCGCCGACGATGTGGTGGGCGGTCCGAAACGGCACCCCCCAGCCAACCAGTTCGTCGGCGACGGCCGTGGCCGTGATGAAGCCCTCGTTGGCCGCGGCCCGCATCCGAACCCGGTCAACGGCCAGGCCCTCCAGCAGGCCGGCCAGGATCCCGAGCGATGCGGTATACGTGGCGACGCTCTCGAAGAGCGGCGCCTTATCCTCCTGGAGGTCACGCTGGTAGGCCAGCGGCAGGCCCTTGAGCACGGCCAGCATGCCGGTCAGCGATCCGATGGCTCGGCCCGCTCGAGCCCGAACCAGTTCCGCCGGATCGGGGTTCTTCTTGTTGGGCATCATCGAGCTGCCGGTCGTGAAGGCATCCGACAGCCGGACGAAGCCGAAGCGCGGATTCGACCACCAGGTCAGCTCCTCGGCCAGCCGACTCAGGTGGACCATCCCCAGCGCGACCGCAGCCAGGATCTCGACCACGAAGTCCCGGTCGCTGACCGCATCGAGCGAATTCGCGCTGACCCCATCGAACCCCAGTTCGGTCGCGGTCGCCACCCGGTCGAGGGGATAGCCGGCACCTGCCAGGGCGCCCGAGCCCAGCGGCGAGACGTTCAGCCGGCGCCGGGCATCGGCCAGCCGGCCCCGGTCGCGTTCGAGCATCTCGACATAGGCGAGCAGGTGATGGCCGAACAGAATCGGCTGAGCCGGCTGGATATGGGTCGTGCCGGGCAGGATCGCCTCACCTTCCCGTTCAGCCAGGCCAACCAAGGCGCGCTCCATCTCGACAATCGCCTGGTCCAGCCCGCTGACGGACCGGCGGGCCCACAGGCGCAGATCGGTGGCAACCTGGTCGTTGCGCGATCGCCCGGTGTGGAGCTTGGCCGCGACCGATCCGATCCGGGCGGTCAGGGCCGCCTCGAGATTGAGGTGGATATCCTCGAGATCCGGGTCCCAGCCGATGGTTCCGGCAGCCACCTCCGCGCGCAACCCGTCGAGCCCGGCCACGATCGTGGCAGCTTCGTCCGCCGTCAGCAGTCCCGCCCGGGCCAGGCCGTGGACGTGGGCGATCGACCCAAGGAGATCGTCGTCGGCGAGCGCCGAATCAATCTCGATCGAACGGCTGAAATCGACCAGTCGCTGATCGCTCGGCTCCCGGAACCTGCCGCCCCAGAGCTCCATCCAGCCTCCGACTTCAACGGGTCGCCGATCGCCTGTCTGGGGCCATCGTAGCCGGGCAAGGCCCGGCCGGGTTTCGCCGACCCTGCCCGCCCGACCGGTTGAGCCACCGACTCCGCTGGTAGGCTGCGCGGGTGGCACCGTGTCGGAGGCGGACCGCCAGGACTCCTTCCACCCCAGCGCGAGGACGCCCCGATGCTCGATCGTCACCTTCGTTCACGACTCGGCGTGGCTGCAACAACCGGGCTCCTGCTGTCGATGCTGGCCGGGCCGGCGCTACCTGCGGCGGTCCTGGCCACCAACCCCACCCCGGTCCATGGCACCCGGCTCAGCCAGATCGGCACGATCGCGAGCGCGGGCTCACCGCGAAGCCGGGGCCGGATCAACGCTGCGAGGCTCGTCGCTCACCCGACCACGACCAGCCCGTTCTCGCGACCCGGCGTTGACCGCGCGATCGAGCGGGTCCGCCTGGCGGCCCTGGCAAGCCGGCGGGCAGCAGCAGCGCGCGTTCCCCAGGTGGCCCTGCCGCCCGCCCCGCAACCAGACCTGGCCCAAAGCAGCGGCGGGCCGCTGTCGATCGTCACGGCACCCGGCGTCGGTGGCCGCCAGACGTCGTCCAGCCTGGAACCAGCCGACGGATCGACGGCGATCGGCCCCGACCAGGCGATCGAGGCGGTCAACGGGACCATCTTCATCGCCGACCGGAGTGGCGCCCTGCTCGACGGCCAGGCGATCCCGACGCCGACCTTCTTCAACCTGTCCGAACCTTCGAACGGCGCGGCCTTCGTGACATTCGACACGGCACCACGGGTCGTGTACGACGCAACGCTGGGCCGCTGGATCGCGTCCGAGGAGAGCTGGGACTGTGCCACCAACACGTTTCCCGGCGATACCGCCGCGTTCGGCCACGGGCACATGGAGTTTGCGTTGTCCGACGGCAACGACGCTCTCGGTGGCTGGACGCTGGGCACGGTCACCTTGCCCGACACGCTGCCCGACCAGCCGACCTTCGGCCTGTCCACCGACAAGTTCGCCCTGGTCGCAGACGGCTCGAACCTGCAGGCCGGTGGTGGACCAACCGATCCTGGCTGTACCGGGGGAAGCTCGACCGGCGAGGCGCTCCAGGTGATCGATCTCGATCAGCTTGCCCCGGGCTTCAGCACCTGGCACCCGTTCGCGATGACGATCGGAGCACCCTGGGTCTGGCTTCGGCCCGTCCTGCAGCAGCCGGCCACGTCGCCCGACCTGCGGGTCACCGGCGCCGTCTCGATCGACACCCCGCTAGACGTGGCCTATGTCGCCGTCACCGGATCGGCCAAGGCGAACACTGTGGACGGCGTCTTCTACGACCTGACCCACGATGGGATCGTGCCGCCCTTCCTCGATCCGAGCCCCCCGAACCAGCCCGGCCCGGGCACGATCGCCGAAGCCGCAGATGCCCGGCCGACCGCTGAAATCTGGCACGACGGCCTGCTCGCGATCACCTCCACGTACCCCTGCACGCCCGACGGCGACAGCGTGGTTCGCGACTGCGTTCGGATCATCAGCCTGGTCGAGCCGAGTGGCTACCTCGAGCCGATCCGGCAGGGTGACGTGGTCCTCGGCTCGAACGGCCTCGATCAGTACCAGGCGGCGATCGCGTTCACCGGCGGCGGCGTCCTCCACGCCGTCTACAGCGCATCGTCGACGACAGTCAACCCGTCGGGCTACGACCAGTACCACAGCCCGGGCAGCCCGTTCGTGGCCTGGAGCGACCCGCAGCTGGTCGTGGCGGGCAGCGGCCCCTACGCCGGAACGCGCTGGGGCGACTACTCGATGGCGGGCCAGGATCCCCAGGACCCGAACCGGATCTGGGTCAGTCCCGAGTACGCCACCGACAGCGGCTCGTGGGCGACCAGCTTCAGCAGCATCACGGCCAGCCAGGGCGCGGGCATCAGCGCGATCAACCCGCTCCGCGTGCTCGACTCACGGATCGGCGTCGGCCTCAGGGGACCGCTGGTGGCAGGCGTTCCGCGCACCTTTCGCCTGCCGACCGGCAACCTGCCCGACCTGCTCGCCGTGAGCGGCAACCTGACGGTCACGGGGGCCACGGCGCCGGGCTTCCTGAGCCTGTCGCCCGATCCCGGATCGATCAACTCGACGATCAACTTCCAGGCTGGGGACACCCGGGCCAACAACGTGATCCTGCCCGTCGGCCCGGGCGCCACGCTCGTGGCCACCTACCACGCCACGCCGGGGGCAACCGCCCAGGCGATCCTTGACGTGACCGGCACGTACTACGACGGCGCGGGTGACCACTTCCACCCGCTCAGCCCGGTGCGCGTCCTGGATTCGAGGAAGGGCCAGGGCGCCCCGACCTTCCACGCCAACGTGGCCCAATCGTTCGCCGTCGCCGGCACGCCGCTGATCCCGGCCAATGCCTCGGCCATCACGGCGAACCTGACGGTCACCGGCCAGACGATGGCCGGCTATGTCGCGCTGACCCAGACCAGCACGAACAACCCGGCTTCCTCCACCCTCAACTTCCCGGTCGGTGACATCCGCTCGAACGGCGTCACCGTCGGGATCGGGCCGGGCGGGACCGTC